>JANWHR010000063.1 GCA_025450355.1 Micropepsaceae bacterium | reverse complement strand
GGACTTGGCAACGCGCGCGTCGCCAAGTTCGACAAGGATGGCAAGTTCATCAAATCCTGGGGGCAGAAGGGTTCAGCCCCGGGGCAATTTGCCAACGTCCGCAGCATCGCGGTTGATGCGTCCGGCAATGTTTATGTCGCCGACGGCGGCAACCATCGCGTCCAGGTGTTCGACAACAACGGCACCTACAGGACGGAGTTCCGCGATGCCGGTGCGAACCCGCAGGCGCTGTGCCTGACCACGGGCGCCAATCCGGTGCTTTACGTCTCGGACTCCAATCCACCGAACGACATCGACCGGGATGGCACGATTTACAAACTGTCCCTCGACGGCAAAGTGATGGGTGAGTTCGGGCACGCCGGCAAGCAGCTTGGCGAATTCGGCACGGTGAACGCGATTGATTGCCGGAATCCCAATCAGCTCTATGTCGGTGAAATCGGAAACCTCCGTGTACAGAAGATCACGCTTCGCTGATTGTTAAGCAGTTCGAGGCAAGAGGCGCGGTACCCCCCCGCGCCTCTTTTTTTCGCATGTCTCAGAATGCCTTGGGCAACCCCGCCTGTCGCAAAATTGCATTTGCGGTGTGGCGGCTCGGAACCGCGACTGGCATGGGAAAATTCTGCCTCGTCATCGGGCTGTGCCAAATTTAATGGCTGCCCTTCCCCTGCCGGACGAAGGTACAGCCACCCGCGCGAAGCAATGCACGAAGCTCTCGGTCAAACTGCGGAGCCATTCAGGCCGGTTCAGCCTCGCGAAGGGCGGTAAGCTGAATAAAAAGATTCGCTGGATCGATGTTGGGATGATTGTCCGGCAACACGTCGAGCGCCATTGCGGTGATCTTTGCAATCAGGTCGTCGAGCGTCGCGGCGTCAGCAGCGGCTGGAATGTCGTCGCAGTGGCCGCTCCACACAGATGCTTCCGCGTCCCATTGCGCAGAGACCGCAAAAATTGTGGGTCGCAGTTTATCGGGCATCAGTACAATCCGCCGGTACCGGAACCGATGCTGTTGTTGCGCGGTGCAGCCGTGGCGGTGGCGGGCGGCGGCGCCGGTTCGTCCGCTGCCGTTGCCCCGGCGGCTGCCTGTCCGGGGACGTCATTGATGTCCGAAACCGCGTAACCCGCGCCGGGCTCTGTTCCGGCCTTGAATGCTTCCAGGATTGCTCCGGGCGTGCCGTCCTGCACCTCATTGCCGGTGATCGGATTGACCGGCACTTCGATGATTCCTTGCGGAACCCGGAAGGGCGTCGGCGGCTCGCTCGCCAGCGCCTCTTTCATGAAATCGCGGAAAATCGGAGCTGCGGCCAGTGCGCCCTGCTCGCCATTGCCCAGCGTCTGGAAATTATCCTTTCCGATGAACACACCGGCCACCAGATCGGGCGAGAAGCCGACGAACCAGGCATCGCGAAAATCGCTGGAGGTGCCGGTCTTTCCGGCAAGCGGACGGTTCAGCACCTTGATGGCCTGTCCGGTGCCGCGCTGGATCACACCTTCCAGCATCGAGACGATCTGGTAGGCGGTACGCGGATCGAGCACCTGCTGCTGGTCTTCTTCAAGCAGCGGCTCATCCTGCCCTTTCCAATCCGGCTGGTTGCAATCCGGGCACGGACGAGTGTCGAATCGGTAAATGGTCTTGCCGTCACGGTCCTGAATCCGGTCGATCAGGGTCGCGCGGAGCTTGCGTCCGCCATTGACGAATTCCGCATAGCCGGTGGTCAGGCGAAGCAGCGTCGTGACCTGGGCGCCAAGCGAATTGGCGAGATACAAAGGCAGCTTGTCATAAACGCCCATGCGCTCGGCCGTCGCGGCGATCGGCATCATGCCGATGGTGCTGGCAAGACGGGCGGTCATCAGGTTGCGCGATTGCTCAAGACCGCGGCGCAAGGTGGTGGGGCCAAGATAGTCCCCAGCTTCATAGTTCTCCGGTGTCCATAACGGCAGCCCCGGACCCTGATACGCCGCAAATGGCGCATCCAGAACCTTGCTGACGGGTGTGTAACCCGGGTCGAGGGCCGTCGCATAGACGAAGGGTTTGAACGTGGATCCGGGCTGGCGCTCGGCCTGCATCGCACGATCGAATTGCGATGAGCCGTAGGAGAATCCACCCGAAAGCGCGAGCACATGACCGGTGAACGGATCCATGGCGATAATTCCGCCATTGGCCACGGGCACTTCGCGCAGCCAGTACAGCGACGGGGCGCCCGCATCGCCCATGGCTTCGACATAGATGATGTCGCCGGCCTTCAGTCGCTGATGCGCCCAGCCGAGTTCGGACGCCGGAATCTGGCCCTGCGTCCCATCCTGAAGCACCACTTTCGCGTCCGGTCCTGGGGTGGTGACAATGGCCACCTTCCAGCTGGGAACGCCAGACCGGTTCGGAGTGCGCTTTAGCGGCGTTTGCCAATCGCCGCCGAGGTCGGCATGAGCAATGGGCGCCCGCCAGCCATGGCGCCGGTCATAGGCAACGAGTCCCGCCCGCAACGAGCGCACGGCAATGTCCTGCAGCCGCGGGTCAAGCGTTGAGCGGACCTGCAGTCCACCGTCATAAAGCGCCTGATCGCCATATTTCTGTTGCAGGAAACGCCGCACCTCTTCGACGAAATAATCGACGTCGGCGACCACTGCGCCAAAGGGGCGATTGTAGGTGACGAGATCTTCGGCTTCCGCGCCGTCGCGCTGCTCGCGCGTGATGTAGCCATTGTCCCGCATTTGATCGAGCACGTAATTGCGCCGCGCAATCGCCGCATCCTTGTGCCGGGTAGGACTGTAATTCGCCGGCGCTTTCGGCAGGCCTGCGAGGAACGCAACTTGCGACAGCGAAAGTTCATCCAGCGGTTTTCCGAAGTAATTGGTCGCCGCGGCGGCAACGCCGTAGGAATTCTCGCCGAGAAAGATTTCGTTCAGATACAGCTCGAGGATGTGGTCCTTGGAGAAAGCGTTGTCGATCCGCATGGCCAGAACCATTTCGCGGATCTTGCGCGAAAACTTCACTTCGCTGGACAGCAGGAAGTTGCGCGCGACCTGCTGCGTGATGGTTGAAGCGCCTTGCGGCCGGCGGTCGGGCGAGCGCACATCGTTCAGCGCCGCCCGCATGATGCCGAAAATGTCCACACCGGGGTGGCTATAGAAATTCTTGTCCTCCGCCGACAGGAACGCCTGTTTGACGCGATCCGGTATCTGATCGATCGGCACATAGAGCCGGCGTTCGCGCGCATATTCCCCGATCAGCATTCCGCTGCCGGCGTAAACACGCGTCGTCACCGGCGGCGTGTAATGCGCCAGATTTTCATAGCTCGGCAGGTCGCGCGTGACCCAATAGACGTAGGTGGCTGCCAGCAGAAACCCCAGCAGGACCACGCCGGCAATACTGGAAAGGATGATATTCCTGACGGTCTTCATTGGGTGAGTTCTTGCGCTGGCGAGGACAGGCCTCCGTTTGTCCTAACACCGCGAATGTGTCCAGACAAAGGCGACGGAAAAGCCTGGGCTTCGGCCTGAAAAACCGGCGATTCCGAGAAATGGCGGTCAATCGCGGCGGACAGCGCCACGGCGACGCGAGAGCGCCACGCCGCCGTCGCCATTGCCGTCTCGTCATCGTGGTTCGTGAGATAGCCGAGCTCGATGAGGACCGAAGGGATGTCCGGCGCTTTGAGCACGGCAAAATCGGCCGAGCGATGCGGCAAGGGGGAATGTACCGCCGTGGCACCGGGAAGCGTCGCGATGATCGTCCCCGCGAAGCGCACCGACAAGTTCATGATCTCGCGCCCACCGAGGTCGCTGAGGATGGAATCGGCGACCGGATTGATCTCCGGCGCTTCCAGCCCCAGAGCAACGCCGGAATGGTTTTCCTTGTTGGCCAGATTGGCGGTTTCGCGGTCGGTAGCTCCTGGCGAGAGAGTGTACACCGATGCACCTCTGATTTCCCGGTGCTCGTTCGAATCCGCGTGCAAGGAAACGAACAGGTCGCCATGGGCAGCGCGAGCCATCGACACACGGTCGCGCAGCGCGATGAAAACGTCGCTGTCGCGCGTCAGTTTCACGCGGTAATGTCCCGATAGCTCGAGCCTTTCCTGCAGCGCCTTTGCGACGGCCAGCGAGACGTCCTTCTCCACAAGGCCGGTTTCACCGTGCGTTCCCGGATCGAACCCGCCATGCCCGGGATCAAGCACAATAAGCGGGCGGGTTTTGCCGGATCGGATACCGGTCTCGTGCGCTGCCACGTCGCGAATTGCGGGCCCGTCATCCTGTGGCCACCCGGAATGGGCGGTAAAGTCCGATTGGCTGGTTGCGGCCAAATCCAGGACAAAGAGGAAGCCCGCGCCATCTTTCGGCGGGAGAATCTCGGATTTTTCGATTTTGACCGGCCGGTTGAGTTCGAGCATCAGCCGGGAGCTGTCCTTGCGGAACAGACCGAAGCGATAATCCCGGACGAGACTGCGGCCAGAGGGCGATGGCGTGTCGCTGGGGCGCCACATGACCTGCGGCATTTCCACCACGAGGCGATCGGGATCGCTCAGAAGAAATGTCCGGACTATCACCGGGTCACTGAATTCCAGCACAATGCGGGACTGGGACGGCAATTCCTGCAGGTGAATACCCAAAACAATCGGGATTTGCCGTTGCGTGGCAACGGATTGTACCGGCCGATGAACGACAGCCGGAGACGCAGCAAAACCCGGAACAAACGAAGCCATGACCGGAAGGACGGTCATCGCAACGTCACAAAGAATTGCCCGTATGAGCCGGTGCATTTCCCCCTCCCCGATCCACCGGATCCGGGTGATTCGCCCATGCTGATTCGCAACAATTTACAATTGCTGAACTATTTCAGCCAGCGAAAGGAGGTGCACGGAAAAGTGAGGTGCAGCCAAGCCGGCAGGATGTGGCTTTTTTCCCTTGCGGACGGGTCCATACACCAATAGAAAAACAGTTGTCCGCCCTGCGAGTCGCGCGCGCGGACAGTTTTGCAGCTTCCGGTTGTGTTTTTGCGATGCAATTTGGAAGCGATGATCCCCCCGCCATTATGGCGACGCAGTGGTGGCCTACAGAATTTGCCGGCAATGGATTTCCGGAGCTGGCCCGAACGGAACGAAGATTATGGAATTCTCGCATGCGCTGATCTCGCCCCACCGTGGGGTCCGCGCGCAGCCGGTCCATCATCGCTCTGCCCCCCTCTCAAACATGAATTGGCGCTGTCTGCCGTCGGATCCGGTACGCGTCCTTTGGACCCGTGCTTGCGCATCGCGGCCGATTCGCGCCCACGGAGTTTCAAATGCCAAAGCATATGCTCATCGATGCGAGTCACCCGGAAGAAACCCGGGTCGTAGTCGTTGACGGTAATCGGGTTGAAGAATTTGATTTTGAAGCAGCCGCGAAGCGGCCCCTCAAATGAAATATCTACCTCGCGAAAGTCACACGCGTAGAACCGTCGCTCCAGGCGGCCTTTGTTGAATATGGCGGCAACCGCCAGGGATTTCTGGCCTTCTCGGAAATCCATCCCGACTACTATCAAATCCCGGTCGCCGATCGCATGGCCATCCTGAAAGCGCAAACCGAGCGCATGATGGCCGAAGAGGATCTCGAATCGCTCGACGTAACCCTTTCCGACGAAGCAACCCTGCCGCAAGACAACGGTCACCATACCGTCGATGCGGAACACGACGATCACGCCGATGCGCCGCAGCCGGCCGGCCAGGAGATGGATCTCGAGCCGCCAGAACATCTTGATGGCGGCGACAGTCCCACGGCACATCCCGATGAGAGTATCGACGCACACCTCGAAGAGGCGGACAACGAACCACCCCGTGAGGCAGCCGCCGCAGCGGAACTGTTTGAATTGATGTTCACGGATGAGCCCGCGGTCGCGACAACGCAGGATGAGGAGGTTTCGCAACCCGCGCCCCCTCCGGCCCCGGGCGACACCGAATCAATGGGCGAGCCTGAGACTGTTTCCGTCGGGACGCCCGAACAGGCGGGCGTCGTGCAACCGGAGTCGACCGGCGCACCGGTCTCGTGGCGGCGACACGAGCAACCCTCCCGCCATGGCGACAGGCCACGCCCGCCGCGCAGGCGCCAGTACAAAATCCAGGAAGTGATCAAGCGCCGGCAAGTGATGTTGATCCAGGTTGTCAAGGAGGAGCGGGGGAACAAAGGCGCTTCCCTGACGACGTTCCTGTCGCTTGCCGGCCGTTATTGCGTACTGATGCCCAATACCCCGCGCGGCGGTGGCATTTCCCGCAAAATCACCAATGCGGCGGATCGCAAGCGCCTGAAGGCCGCCGCGCAATCGCTCGAACTGCCGGAAGGAATGGGCCTGATCATTCGCACGGCCGGCGCCAACCGGACCAAAGTCGAAATCAGGCGCGATTACGAATATCTGCTGCGGCTGTGGGACACCGTGCGTGAATTGACGCTGAAGTCCAACGCGCCGGCCCTTGTGTATGAGGAAGGCAGCCTGATCAAACGCGCCATCCGCGATCTCTACAGCAAGGAAATTTCCGAAGTCCTGGTTGATGGCGAATCGGGATACCGCGAAGCGAAGGAATTCATGCGCATGCTCATGCCGAGCCATGCGAAAAATGTGAAGCTGTACCGCGAACCGCTGCCCCTGTTTCAGAAATTGCAGGTTGAAGCGCAACTCGATGCGATGTTCAGCCCGATCATCACCCTCAAATCCGGTGGTTACGTCGTGATCAACCAGACCGAAGCGCTGGTGGCGATCGATGTAAACTCGGGAAGAGCAACACGGGAACATTCGATCGAAGAAACGGCGCTTAAAACAAACCTGGAAGCGGCCGATGAAATCGGGCGGCAATTGAGACTGCGCGATCTTGCCGGACTGATCGTGATCGATTTCATCGACATGGAGGATCCCAAGAACGACCGCACCGTCGAGAAGCGGTTGCACAACGCGGTCCGCAACGATCGCGCGCGAATCCAGATCGGCCGGATCAGCCAGTTTGGCCTGCTTGAGCTTTCCCGGCAGCGATTGCGTGCCGGCGTGGTGGCGGGATCCACCATCACCTGTCCCCATTGCAATGGCCAGGGAATCATCCGCTCAACGGAGTCGGCGGCTTTGCGTCTGCTCCGCGCGCTGGATGAGGAAGGGCAGCGCCAGCCGTCGGTCAATCTGACCGTCAGGATGCCTCCGGAAGTCGCAATTTACGCGCTGAACCAAAAGCGCCGCGAGGTTGCGAGAATCGAAGAAGCCTATGACGTGGCAATCCTGTTCGAACCGCAGCCCAACATGGTGAGTGGCAGTTTCGAGATCCAGCGCACAGGGATGCGGGTACCCGCTCCCCGGCCCAAGCTTACGGCCGTGTCGGTCGAGGGCGGATTCCAGGAACCTGATGCTGAACCTGAAGCGGACGTCACCATCGTCGAGCCTCCGGAGACAGCACCCGCACCATTCAGCGAAGCTGCGGCCGAGCAGGAAGCGGCAGGAGCCGGCGCCGGCCGGAAGCGCCGCCGCCGCCGGCGGGGTGGGCGCGGCCGTACGGGGCGTCCTGATTCGACGCCGGCTGTTCCTGAAATTTCGCCTGTCGAACAGGATGCTGAAATCCATGCGACGCCAGCACTCGAGGCCGAACCCGGGTCGGGAGGCGACGGACAGGAAGGCGAAATCGAATCCTTGTCCGGGCAACGTCCGGCCGCGACAACAGCGGCCGATGCCGAGAAGCGCCGCCGCCGCCGCCGCCGTGGCCGGCGTGGCCGCCGCTTCGAACCGGAGATTTCAACGCCGGCCGGGGAGCCGGACGCAGAAAAAAACCACGCGAATTCCATCGCTGCAGCGGACGTCGAAGGCCATCCCCCGCCACCCGATTCTGCTGCGCCGCCAGTCGCTTTCCAACAGCCACGACCGGCGATGGAAGCTCCGGCTGCGGTGAACACCCCGTCGTCGCCGGTCTGGACGCTGCTGGATCAGCAGACGGTCGAGGACGGTCCAACGCCTCCTGCCGAAGCAGAACCGCTTAAACCGCTGGAAAAAACACCTGCCGTCGAAACAGCGGCGGAGGTTGTGCAGGAAATGTCCCCGGCCGGCACGGCGCCGCAGGAAGCCCGCCGCGGATGGTGGCAGCGGCGGTTCAGGGGCTGATCACCTATGAACCGGGAGATTGACGCTTCTCGGGTGGAATCCTAGGGTCTCGGTGGCGCACCCAGTCTGGAGGAGTGGGCCTTGAGTTCTCCTGTGGCAGCTCTGCGTCCGGTGTTCGGGCTTGCGCTCGCGGCGCTCCTGGCGGGTGTATTCCTGTTCTTTCCCGCGCTGCAGGCGCGTGCCCAGGGCCAGGAACTTGCATTCATCCGCGATACCGAGGTGGAACGCGTGCTGCGGTCCAAGCTGGACCCGATTCTGGTCACCGCCGGTCTCGTCCCCCAGGATGTGCATCTCTACATCATCAATGATCCGTCGATTAATGCCTTCGTAGCCGAGGGCCAAAACATGTTCATCAACACGGGGACGTTGATGAGCCTGGATACGCCCAATCAGATTACGGGTGTCATGGCGCATGAGACAGGGCACATGGCGCATGGCGACCTGGTCAGGGCCGCGGCGGGAATGAAAGCCGCGACGATTCCCCTGCTGGTCTCGATGGCAGCCGGATTGGCCGCAATCATTGCCGGCGCCGGTGAAGCAGGAACCGCGATCATGATGGCCGGGCAGCAGGTCGCCGAGCGCACGTTCCTCGCCTATTCGCGAACGGTGGAGGCCAATGCCGATCAGGCCGGAATGCGGTTTCTGACAGCGACGCATCAATCCGGCGAAGGCATGCTCGAGGTTTTCAAGAAATTTGAAAATCAGGAGATTTTGAGTTCATCACATATCGATCCGTTTGCGCAGACGCATCCCGTGGCAAGTGATCGCATCGCCGCCTTGCAGGATCTCGTCGATGCATCGCCCTATCGCGACGTGAAGGACAGCCCGGAGACGATCTATGCCTTCGACATGATCCGGGCCAAGCTACGCGGCTACATCCAGCAACCCGAAGTGACGCTGCGCCAATATCCGGTTTCAAACACCAGCAAGCCGGCGCGTTATGCGCGGGCCATGGCCTATTTCAAAATGCCGAATATGCAAATGGCGCTGAGTGAAGTCGAAGGCCTGCTGAAAGACGAACCCGAGAACCCATATTTCCTTGAGATGTACGGCCAAATTCTGGTGGAAATGGGTAAGGTCGAACAGGGGATCGTGCCATATCGCCACGCGGTTGAAATCCTTCCCGATGCACCGTTGATCCGCGTCGCTCTGGGCGCGGCAATGGTGGGCACCGAAAATCCGCAATACGCCAAGGAAGCGGTCAGCGAACTCGAAAAAGGCCTGGCCCAAGATCATGATGATCCCTTTGCCTGGTACGAGATTGCGCAAGCCTATTCGCGCACGGGACAACCGGGAAAGGCAGATCTGGCCACGGCGGAACAGGCCTTTGTGTTGGATGATTATCGCCGTGCGATTCAGTTTTCGATAGACGCGCAGCGCAGGCTGCCGCAGGGCTCCACTGACTGGCAGAGAGCCGTGGACATCTTTGCGATCTCACAAACGCAGCAAAAGGCCATTCAGGCCCGAGGAGGGCGTTGAGCCATGAACATCCCAGCCACACTCAAATTGGCAGTGGGCGGTGCCCTGTTGTTTTCGCTTGGCGCCGCGGTGACCGGCATCGCCACGGGAAGAATGTCCCCACTGCCCGCGCTGACCGAAAAGGGCCGGATCGAGCAGGTCGTGCATGATTACCTGCTCGCCCACCCGGAAATCCTGGCGGAGATGTCCACGAAGCTTGATCAGCAGCAGCAGGTTGCGACCGAAAAAGCGCAACAGAGCGCGCTTGCTTCCGTTGGTACCTCGGCCCTGCTCGATCCGAAGGTCGCGTATATTGCCGGACCCGCAAATGCGAAGGTAACCGTCGCCGAGTTCTTCGATTACCGCTGCCCGCATTGCAAAGCGTCGCTCGCGGCAATGAGGCATCTGGTGGCGGAAGGTAAAAACATCCGGGTCGCTTTCGTTGAAAGGCCAATTCTGACGCCCGATTCCCTCGTCGCGGCAGAGGCTGCAGTGGCCGCGCGGCGGCAGGGCGACAAATATGTCCCCTTCCATTTCGCGCTCATGGCCACAACCGGTGAATTGCCGAAGGATCGTATTCTGGACATCGCCAAAAGCGTCGGACTGGATACGGCCCGGCTTGAAAAGGACATGGCCGATCCGGCTGTGCTTGATTCCATCAAACAGTCGAACGGACTTGCCGACCGGCTGCACTTCGACGGCACGCCCACCTTCGTGATCAACGACCGGATCGTCGTCGGAGAGTTGACCGACGCGCAGCTTCAGGCCCTCGCCGACGCCGCGGCGAAGAGCTGATCTCACCTGCTATCATGTCACGGCCGGACTCCGACCCGGCCACCCAGCAGGCGCGCGTCCGCGCGCCAGTGACTCTTTTCTTTTATATCAGTCCCGCCAGCGGGGACGACGGCTCGGCGTAGCGTTTCTTCGGCATCCGGCCCGCAAGATAGGCGAGCCGCCCTGCTTCGACTGCGCGCCTCATGGCGCGGGCCATCAGCACCGGATCTTTTGCTTCGGCGATTGCGGTGTTGGTGATCACGCCATCACAGCCCAATTCCATCGCAACGGCCGCATCGGAGGCGGTGCCTATCCCGGCATCCACGATCACCGGCACGTTTGCCGCTTCAATGATCAGCCGGATATTGACCTTGCTTTGCAAACCCAGTCCGGAGCCGATCGGCGCACCCAACGGCATGATCGCACAGGCCCCTAGCTGCTCCAGCCGCTTCGCCATGAGGGGGTCGTCGCTGCAATAGACCATGACCTGGAATCCTTCCGCCACGAGGATCTCGGTCGCCCGCAATGTTTCCACCATATCGGGATAGAGAGTCTTGCGATCACCCAGTACCTCGAGCTTGACGAGCGACCATCCGCCGGCTTCCCGCGCGAGACGCAAGGTGCGCAGGGCCTCTTCGGCGGTAAAACATCCGGCTGTGTTGGGCAGGAAGACATATTTTGCGGGATCGATGAAATCGACGAGGCGCGGTGCGCCAGCGTCCATGACGTTCACACGGCGCAACGCAACGGTCACGATTTCGGCGCCGGAGGCTTCGAGCGCGGTCGCATTCTCCGCATAGGATTTGTACTTTCCGGTACCAATGATCAGGCGCGAGCGGAATCGCCGCCCGGCGAGAATGAAAGGGCGGTCCTCGACCGGAGCCGCCGGAATGCTGACATCGTTGCCGCCGCCGATGAAATGCACACTTTCCAGTCGGTCACCTTCGGCCAGATCAACCTCGCCGTAGGTTGAG
>JANWHR010000062.1 GCA_025450355.1 Micropepsaceae bacterium | reverse complement strand
TGACGGAACGCTTCCACCTGACCAATGGCGGAAAGAACCTGCAGGCGGAGATCATGGTGGAAGACCCCGCCGCCTATAAGCAGCCGTGGGAGATTGTGCCGGACTGGCGCCGGGTCGCGCCGGGGCCGCTGACCGACTCCGCATGCGCCGAACGCGGGCCGGGCTTGGTCGAGGGCGCCGTGGACCCCAGCCCGACGGCGGCAAAAGCGGATTTTTGATGACTGCCCGCTCTTTTTTGCGAGCCGCGTTGTTTTTTGGTGTCGCATTCATCGGTATTCCGGGCGCAATCGCCCAGCAGCGCATTCCGGATTTTTCGGAGGACGCGACGGTTGGCTGGCTGGCAGCAGGCAATGAATATATCCCGATGGACACCGGACCCATTCCGGTGCGGCCCGATCCGGCGCATCCCTATATCCAGAACGCCCGCCGCGGCCGCCAGCCCACCTTACGCGTTGCGGACATCAACAATCCCATCCTGCAACCATGGGTGAAGGATGCGCTCACGAAGGTCAATGAGCGCGTGCTTGCCGGCAAACCCGCCTTCCCTCCCCAGGTGCGCTGCTGGCCACTCGGCGTGCCGGCCTTTGTGCTCTACACCGCGCAGCCCGTGTACATCATCCAGCGCCCCAGCGAAGTGCTGCTGATCTGGCAGTCCGACCAGATGGTACGGCACGTCTATCTGACGGACAAACATTCGGCGAATCCGAAGCCCTCCTGGTTTGGCGAATCCATCGGCCACTACGAAAATGGCGATACGCTGGTGGTGGATACGATCGGGCTCAACACGCGGACCTATGTGGACAATTACCGCACGCCGCATACGGACAGGCTACACGTGGTCGAACGCTACAAACTGACGAATGCGGAAACGCGGATCGAGGCCACGGTCACCGTGGAGGATCCGGGCGCCTTCACCACGCCGTGGTCGGCAAAACAGATTTACCGGCGCATCGAAGTGGGCCCGATGGATGAATCTACTTGTGCCGAGGGCAATTTCAACTATTTCAACTTCGATGTTGATCCGCTGCCGACGGCCAAAAAAGCGGACTTTTGACCGAAAAGGAATGTCACCCGAGATGTCAATTCGTAGCGTATCTGGAATTTCCGCGGGAGTGATCGCATTTGGTTTGGCGCTGAGCGCCGTAGCGTCCGGCACGGACAGGCCGTCCACTCCCATTCCAAATTTTTCGTCTTTCAACGATGGCTGGATTGCGATCAATTCCGACTTCACGCCGGTGCCGGGGAACGGCCCGAAGCCGGTGACATTCGATCCGAAATATCCGTTCCGGCGCAACGACGAGCCGGGCGCCGCCACTTACCGCGTCGCGAATCTCAACAACCCCAACCTGAAACCCTGGGCCATCGCCGAACTCAAGAAATACAACGATTTGGTTTTCGCCGGTCAGCTTGGAACCACGCCGCGCTGGAGCTGCCTTCCGGGCGGCGTGCCGGGGTTTTCGCTGTTCGTGGTCGAACCGGTTTACATCGTGCAGTCGCCGAAGGAAGTGCTGCTGATCTATTCCGGAAACCGCGAAGTCCGGCACGTCTATATGGGTGTGCCGCACAGCGCGAATTTAAAACCGTCCTGGTACGGCGAATCGGTTGGCCATTACGAAGGCGATACTTTGGTGGTCGATACCATCGGCCTTTCGCCCAAGGCGGTGATCGACAATTACCACACGCCCCACACCACGGCGCTGCATGTGGTCGAACGCTATCATCTGATCGACAATGGCCGCCAGTTGCAGACCGACCTGCTGGTGGAAGACCCCGGTACGTTCAATCGGCCGTGGCAGGCGATACAGCATTATAGAAAGGTGCTCAACCGGCCGATGCTGGAAGAGAACTGCTCCGAAGCCAATGACAACATCTTCCACCTGCCCGGCTGGGTCGGAGCGCCAGAGGCGGGCAAACCGGATTTCTAGCCCATCAAACCTGCACAATAAATATTCACGCGGAGCCGCGGAGATCGCGGAGGGACGTGACTCCCCGCGGCGAGCCACTTCGGCCTCGCACACATTGGCGTCTCCGCGTTCTCCGTGTCTCCGCGTGAGATCATTCGTTTTGGCCACAAATTCGTCTCATGTAGCGCAGGGGCAAAACGCAGCGATCAGCGTGCCGTTGGCGAGTCGTGGGAAATGCGCTGCGCCGAAAATATCCGGTAATATTATGCAGGCGCAGATACGCAGATTCCGCAAACGGACAAATCGGATTTCTAAGGGAGCATTCCATGTTCGCCGCGAAATACTTCATCCCGGCCTGCATTGCCGCCGCACTCTGCTTTCCCGTGACTGCACCAGCCGCGGGCGGCAATGCGGCGCCGCCATTTGCCTTCATGAACGGCGGCTGGCAGGCGGCGGGCGTGATTTTCCTGCCACCTCCATCCGGTCCGGGGCCGGTTGTTGATATGCCGGGGCGAAAGCGTATCGGCAACAATCTCGCGCTGGGGCAGCCAATCTTTGCGATGGCCGACCTGAACAATCCCATTCTGCACACGAACGAACACAGCAAACAAGGACGTTTTCAGCTTTTTTCCCGCCGCGTGGACATGTGACGAATTGACTCTATCGGCGCGCAGGCCCGCGCTTGATGGATTCCCCTGCATCTCTGCTTTGTGCCAAAAGAACATTGAGCCGGCGCGGTTGACTCGCGCCGAGAATGACAGCGGGGTGGTTACGGGGCGATTTCTTCGAGGCGGCGGTTGCGGGTTTCGATGGCCTGGGTTGCCGCGATTGCGCCCAGCAGCGCGATGCCGGCAAACATCACAAACACGCTGCCCATCCCGTGCGCCACCATCATCAGCCCCACAACCGCCGGCCCCACGGCGGAGGCAAGCCTTAGCCATCCCGTCGCGGCGGCGGTGCCGATGGCGCGCATCCGCGTCGGGTAAATCTCGGGCGTGTAGAGATAGAGCACCGTGTTGATGGTACTCATGACGCCATAGCCGAGTGTCACGCCCACAATCACCCGCCCGACACCGCCGGTTCCGGTCAATCCCAGAACCGCAAGCGGAATGGCCCCAATCAGGAAACAGGCGGTGAACCAGGCCCTGCGTCCGACGCGGTCGATGATGAAGACGCAGAGCAGCAGAACCAGAATCTGCGTGGCGTTGGTCAGCAGCGCCGCGTTCAAAGCGGTGCGCAGCGGCAGATGGTACACCGTGTTGTAGAGCGTCGGCATCCAGTTGTTCAGGCCATTGGTCACGCCATAGGCGGTGGCCCAGATCACCCACACAACCAGCGTACGGCGGCGGTACACCGGCGAGAACAGTTCTTTCCAGTCTGTCTTCCGCGCGGGAGCAGGGATGCTGTTTTGCGGCGCCACCGGATTGCGCAGAGGCGTGCTGCGCTCAAGACCGCGGATGATCGCTTCCGCCTCCACGAGCCTGCCGCGGCGGATCAGCCAACGCGGCGATTCCGGCAGACGCGAGACCAGAACGGTGATCACGATGCCCGGCAGCGTGCCGATGATGAACAGCACGTTCCAGCCATAGACCGGCACCAGCTGCGCGCCGAGCACCGCGGCGGCGAGAAAGCCGATGGGGAAAATCAGCTCATACAGCATGAAGAACCGCCCGCGGCCCTTCGCGCGCGACAGCTCGTTCACATAGGTCGCCGCCACCGGCATTTCACCGCCGACGCCAATTCCCTGCACCAGGCGGCAGACGAACATCTGCGAAAAACTTCCGGTGAAGGCGCAGAGCAGACTGACCGTCGCCATGATGAGGGTGGCGTAAGTCGCGCTCATCACGCGTCCGATCTTTTCGCCCAACCAGCCGAAAATCAGCGCGCCGGCGAACTGTCCCAGATAACTCGCGGCCAGCAGATAACCCACCTGCGCCGGCGTCAGATGCCAGAGCCGGACCAGCACCGGTGTGGCGGAAGCGAGCGCCAGCGCGGTGAACGCATCGAAGAAGGTGGCGCTTCCCATGATGACGCGCGGCCAGACATGCCAGCGCGAGAACGGAACCGATTCGATGCGCGCAATCAGCTCGGCGGATTTGGCGGCATCGTACAGCGCCGCGGCTGCGGGCCGTTCGGCGATGGCTCCGCTGACCGCTTCCGTGCTCATCCCGTCCGTTCCAAAAGGGCGGCGATCTCGCCGGCGATTTCATCCGGGCACTGAATGGGCGTGAGATGCCGGCCGCCCGGGATGATCTTCAGCGTCGATTGCGGAATGGCATTGTGCAGCGCTTCTGCCATGGCAACCGGAGCGGCATAGTCCTCTTCGCCCACCACGACCGCAACCGGCATCCGGAACCCCGGCAGATAGTGGCGCAAATCCGCGTCACCGAGCAGCGCGCAACTCGCGGCATAGCAGTCGAAATCATTGGCGAGGAACACGCTGGTGGCGCACTTCACCGCATCCGGATGTGAAGCCGGGAAGCCTTCGGAGAACCAGCGCTTGATCTGAAAATCGATCAGGCCCGCCATGCCTTTCGCCTTTGCCGCTGCGGCGCGGTCGCGGAACTGCTTTGGCGCGTCCGGACCATACCAGGTGCTGGTGTCGATCAGGACGAGACCACGCGCTTTGCGCGGATAGAGGCCGCCGAACGCCTGCGCGACGCAGCCGCCCATCGAACAGCCCGCGACGCAAGCCCCATCCCAGTGCAGATGCGCGAACAACTCGCCGAGATCGCGCGCGAAGAGTTCCGCCGAATATTCCATATGCGGCCGGCCGGAGCGGCCATGACCCCGGCAGTCATAGGCAAGGATTTCGGCGCGATCCGAAAGCTTTGCCACCGCGCCGTCCCAGATCGAACGGTCCAGCGCCAGCGAATGAACCAGCGCCAGCCGCGGTGCTTGCGGTGATGGCGCGCGGTGAAGCGTGTACGAGATCACGCAATTGTCGGAGGTTGAAAAACTGCCCGCTTGAACCGTCATCCCGGCGCCGGCCTCTATCGCTGTTTTCGGGCAATGGCTTAGAGCAGTTTGTCAAGCTTGTCATGGTCAGGCTTTGGGCCACAACTACGGTGCCTGCGGCGCAAAAAGATATGGGCGAGGACGCCGCGGTACAAGGAGATTACCCCCTCAACAAATCCAGCACGGCTCTGGTGGTCTCCGCAGGCGCCTCCTGCGGCACGTCGTGACCGGCATTTGGGATCAGACGGCGTTCGAACCGGCCGGTGAACAGACGATCCTGCGGCGCCGCTCCAGCCGCGATATTGACTCCGTCCGCTCCACCCTGCAGCACGATTGCCCGAACCCTGATCGGCGGCAGCTTCGCCAGCGCCGCCTCGAATGGTTCCAGTGCGGGATCGCCGGGGGCGTAGCCAAAGCGGTGACGGTAGGAATGAATGACGACATCGACGAAGTCGGGGTTGTTGAACGACACCGACGTGCGGTCATAAGTGGCGTCGTCGAATTTCCAGCCAGGCGACCACAATTTCCACAACAGCTTGCAGAAGTCGTGGCGGTTCGCCTGAAGGCCCGCGCGGCCACGCTCGGTGTGGAAGTAATATTGATACCAGAGGCGGTTTTCCTGCACCGGCGAAGCGGGCTTCGCGGACGCGGCGATGTCCTGGATCGTATAGCCGTTGCAGGAAACGAGCCCGCGCACACGTTCCGGCCATAGCGCCGAAACGACGCAGGCGGCACGGCCGCCCCAATCAAAGCCCGCAAGGACAGCGTCGGGAATCTTCAGTGCGTCGATCAGATCGACAACATCGCGGCCCATCGCGGCCTGCTGACCCGAGCGCATCGTCGCTGGCGAAAGGAAACGCGTTTCGCCATAGCCACGCAGATAAGGCACGATGGCGCGATATCCGGCTGCCGCAAGCATCGGAGCCACCGCGTCGAAGGCACGCGGATCGTAGGGGAAACCATGCAACAGCAGAACGGGATATCCGGTTGCGGGGCCAGTTTCCTCGTAGGCAATGTCCAGCACCCCGGTGCGGATATGCCTGATCGCCAG
>JANWHR010000061.1 GCA_025450355.1 Micropepsaceae bacterium | reverse complement strand
GCCGGGCGTGGCCGACACAGGCTGGGATGAGCAGAAGACCAAAATCCGCAATCGCGTCAATGACTGGATTCGGCGCGAGGCCGGCTTCGATGCCGTTCTGGATTTCGACCGCGTGGTCCGCAGCAGCAAAAATCCCGACCTGCTGAATCCCGCCTATAATTGCGGGGACGGAATTCATCCTTCGCCCATCGGCTATTTCGATATGGGCAAATCCATTGACCTGCGCCTGTTTGAGGGAAGGTGACCGATGCGCATCATCCGCAATGTCCTGCTGACAACTTCGGCGCTGTCCATGCTCGCCTTTGCGGCACCGGATGCGCAGGCGCGCGTGACCAGGATTGTGATCGAGAACAGGACAACGCCCGCGTTCAACGGCGCGACGTTCGGTTCCGCAGGGCCGTATGAGATTCTGACCGGCCGCGCCTATGGCGAACTCGATCCCAAAGATCCGCACAACACGATCATCACCGACATTCAGCTGGCGTCGAAAAACGCACGCGGAATGGTCGAGTACATGGCGACATTCCAGATCGTGAAGCCGGTCGATATGTCGAAGGCAAGCCATTTGATGTGGCACGACGTGCCCAATCGTGCGGGCCGGGTCACCATCGTCGCCGCGGAACGGAATCTGGGAGACGTAGGGCTGTCGAGCGGCTGGGAAGGGGAAAATTCCGGCGCAACCACCCCGAAAGCGAACAACGATTATGTGGTCGTGCCGATCGCGAAAAATCCGGATGGATCGTCCATTACCGGCAAGGTGATGGGCCGCATCATGAATGCGAGCGGTCCGCAATCTGAGACCATCTACGTCCATACCAATCCGCTGCCCTATCGCCCGGCGACGCTCGACACCAGGCAGGCTTCGCTGACGACGCACACCGCGGAAACCATGGACGGCAAAGTCAGCGGCGTTGCCGGAATTCCGTCCACGGATTGGGCCTGGGCGAATTGCACCGCCGATCATCCGTTCCCCGGAACGCCGGACCCGGCGCAAATTTGTCTGAAGAATGGCTTCGATCCAAAGCTGCTGTATCAGGTCGTGTTCGACGCCAAGGACCCGCCCGTTCTGGGCATCGGATTTGCGGCATTCCGGGACGTGGGCACATTCTTCAAACACGCGAAGGCGGACGACTCCGGTACGCCCAATCCTCTCGCGAACCAGATCACCTGGTCGATCTCACGCGGTGTTTCGCAATCCGGCAATTTCCTGCGCGCCTTTCTTCATCTCGGTTTCAATCAGGACGAAGCAGGGCGGCAGGTGGACGACGGCTCCTGGCCGATCATTGCCGGCAAACGCCTCGCCATGGATTTTCGCTTCGCCCTTCCGGATGGCGTGTCAAAGCTGTACGAGCCCGGAAGCGAAGGCACGCAGACCTGGCTGCCCTCGGCCGATCCCATCCGGGGATTGCCCGCAGCCGGTATCCTTGACCGCTGCACGGCTAGCCACACCTGTCCGAAGATCATTGAACATTTCGGCGCGGCCGAATTCTGGGGCCTGAAGCTTTCGCCATCTTTTGTCGGCGCTTCGGCGGACAAGGACGTGCCGCTGCCGGCCAATGTGCGCCGCTATTACATCGCAAGCACGCAGCACGGCGGCGGCCGCGGTGGTTTCGACACCACGCCGGCCGCGCCCCCCGCCTGCCCGAGCAATGGTTATGGACAGGGGTTGCTGCCCACCAATCCATTGCCGCACCGCGAAACGGTGAATGCAATCCGCGTGCACTTCCGCGATTGGGTGATGAAAGGTGTCGAACCGCCGCCCAGCATCTATCCGACACTGGCCGCAGGGACTTTGGTCGAACCCACCAAACAGGCAATGGGCTTCCCCACCATTCCGGGGCTGCCAAAAGATGCGCCAACGGGGTTCATGAACCCAACGCTCGATTACGATTTCGGTCCGGATTTCAACTATGCGGACGGAACGGGCGTTATCACGAAACTGCCGCCCACAATCAGGCATGTCATCGACATGAAGGTGCCGCGAGTGAACGCCGATGGAAACGAGATGGGGGGCGTTCCCGTGGTGCTGCTTGATGCGCCGCTGGGGACTTACCTTGGCTGGAATGTCACCGCCGCGGGATTCCATAAGGGTCAGTTGTGCAATTACGCCGGCGGAATGGTGCCCTTCGCGAAAACAAAGGCGGAGCGGATCGCCAGTGAGGACCCGAGACCGTCGCTGGAAGAACGCTACGGTGATCACGCAGGCTATGTCCGCGCCGTCCGCGCGGCGGCGCAAAAGGCCATGGCCGCGGGATTCCTTCTGCAGGACGACGCCAACGCCCTGATCGATCAGGCCGAAAAAAGCAACGTGCTGCGGTAGTGCCGCCCGCGAATCTTTTCACATCGGCTTGTTGACTTCGTCGGGTGCGCCGGTCGGGACCGGATAGCGGTCAACCACGAACAGCATGGTGAGGCCCGTATATTGTCCCATCAGGGCGACGAGGTCGACGATGCCGCGTTCGCCGACGAGGCCCGCCATCGACTTGAAATTGTTGTCGCTCACCTGACGCGTCGCAAGCAGTTGCGAGCAGAAGTCATATACCGTCGCCTCGTCCGCCGGCATATTGGCGGGCCGCTCGCCGGCCGCCATGGCGGTGATGAAGGCCAGGCTCAGGCCGGCATCGAGCGCCTGCTTGCGGTGCGAGTACCACACATACTGGCCACCCCAGTAGCGCGAGGTCAGCATAATGGCGATTTCCTTGTACTTGCGCGGCGCCGGCGACTTGAAGCGCAGGTAGTCGCTGTAGGGCTGCGCCAGTGCAGCCATTTGGGGGCTTCGCAGATTGATGTTGAAGGGGCCAGTCTCCGGCTTGCGCCCGTTGGCGATTTCATGGTCGGCGAACGCGCGCTGTTCGGACGTAAGTTCGGCATAGGTCAGCGGCCTGAACCGGTTGCCGCGGGTATTGAACTCGGGTGCAGCGGTCGCGACCACCGCGCCGCCGATGATGGCGCCCACGGCGCCGGCGCACAGAAGCTTTGTCCACATGCTCGCGCTCATGACGGTTCTCCCTCCAATTTATGCCGCGAAGCCTGCAGATGGCCCCAGGTCGGCAGCCTCCACGCGTCGACGAGCGCACGTTTCATCGCCACGAGCGGTCATTCTTTCTTCGTCAGAAATCCGGCTTGTCCGCCTTGGGGACATCGGAATCCCTGTTGTTGTAATATTCGTGCGGGTTCTCGGCGCAGATGCTTTCCGGGAGCAGACCCGGATTGGGCACATAGGTCATGGTTGCGGTAAAGGGCGCCGTGAAGACGCCCGCGTCCTCAACCGTCACTTGGACTTGCAGGAACTTGCCGCGGTGCCTGCTCCAGACATCGCCGGCGAACATCCAGTTTTCTTTCCTGTTTCTTTCGATGGCGTCTTTGACATCGTCGTAATCGCGCAGCCGGTAGCGTTCCACAATGTGTAGTTTATCCGTATACGGTGTTCCGAACAGATCCTGCATCGCATAGGGGCGGTCCGTTTTGACGCCGACAGTGTCGACGACGAGCGTATCGCCTTCATAACGGCCGACCGAGTCGCCATACCAGGAGGGCGTCAGCGGTTTGGGGTGTGAGGCGTTCAGCCGTATACGGCGCACTTCGTTCTGCGGGTTGGAGTACAGGAGCGTGACCGTGTCCTTTTGCTGCATCACCTGCACCACGAAGTTCTTGAAGGTGAAGGGCATCGGCATGGGCCAGCACTGGTTCGAGGGATTGGGAAACGCAATTCCGGCAAGCGACATTTCGCCGAATTTCCTGACACGCTCTGCCGCCCATGGCTGCAGGATCGGATTTTTGTAGTCCCCAACCAGCTGGTCGTAGTCGCTGACGCCCTCTTTCGTGGGAGGCCGCCCATCACTGGGCAGTTGCGCCCAGCGCGACAAATTCGTGACCGGCGTGGGGCCCGACGCGGGCGGCTCGAACCAGGGAAATACGGGATGCTGCCACGTGCCCTCAAAATCGGGGATGGAGGCTTTCTCTGTGCCACTGGCGAGAGATGTTTGCGCGAGCGCGGGCGCCCCGGTTGACACCACAGCAATCAGACACAACAGGAATTTTCGCGGAAGCGGCATGGCTCTCCCCGTTTGTCCCGGCCGGTCCGGCTCCCGCGCAGCGGTCGCACGCACCCAGCCCGAAGTTGGTGGCAGACGATAACATCGGTGGCAGCGATTCCAAAAAACTCCTTCGGTACCGGAAGGCGGTGACACGGGTCAGCGCCATGAGCTACCGCCCCACTTCATCGCGATGATCCGCTTAAAGCGCGTTTCAGCTTCCCTGAATCGGAAACGCGCTTTAAGTTATTTGTTTGGCGCATTTTTCTGCGCCGAACCGGCAGCCATCTCCGATCGCTGCCGGGGATATGCTTCGGCGGAAAATGCGCTAGTCCGTGGGTGGCGGCAGCACACCCAGCAGTGCGACAGCGGCCAAAACCAGAACTGCCAGGGCCGTTTCTGCCGCAATTGTCCCCTTGAATGCCCGCAATGCCCGCTCAGTGCTCCCGCCGTCCGCTGCCATCGCCAGCCGGGGCGTCAACCGGTAGCGGTTCACGGCGGCAAGCGCGAACATCACGGCGAATAGGGCGAGCTTGATCAGCAGAGTCAGTCCGTACGCCTTTCGCCATAGCGACAACGCGCTCTGCGGTCCGATGAGGAACAGACTGTTGATGATTCCGGTGATGACGAGCATTGCAACCACACCCGGGCCGACGCCGGAAAATCCGGCAAGCGCGCGCTCAACCTCCCGTCGTGCGGTCTGCGTGGCGGAAGTCAGCAACAAAAGCAGCCAGACCAGCGCGCCGATCCATACTCCCGCCGCGATCAGATGCAGCATGTCGCCGAGCAAATGCAGTGCGGCGCCGGCGACCACTCCGTTCCGCGCGTGGCCCGTCCAGGCGATCGTCGCCACCGCAACGGCGGAGAGAACGACGGCCACACTCCATGCCGCACCAGCCGGTTTGCGCGCGAACAAAATGGACGCACCCGCAATCAGCAGCAGGCGAACGATCAGGACCTGCCCAAAAGTGGTGTCCAGCCCCGGCCCGGGGAATGCGAACCAGAGTACGCCGCTGGTCAGAGCGGTGATCGCACTGGCCAGGACAAGGCCGCGCAGATGCCCATGCAACACTCCATCGGGCTTCTTTGCGTAAAGCGGAAATGCGCCGCACCCAAACAGCAGCATGAGTGCGGAAAGGTGCACGAATTTGGCGATGGTCAACCCGGCGACAATCACATCCACCCCCCGCACTCTGGGCTTTGTTCCGCTTTCAGATTGTTTGACGCGCGGAATGTTGCATTGAATGCGCAGATTTGACCACAAACCGGTCTATGGGGCGAATTCGTAGATCAGGCCGGCGCGCAGGGCCCGCGGCTCATCATACGTGTACACGTGATCGGCGCCCTCCGACGTCGCGATGCGGGCGTTAGACAGATTGTCGACCGCGAAATAAACTCCCGCCTGGGGTGCGAAGTGCCAGGTGATTTTGGCATCCAGGGTCGTCGCGCCGGGCAATGGCAGCGTATTCTGATCGTCGGAAAAGCGGCGGCTGTCGTAGCGCACGTAACCTTCGATGGTGATCTCCGGAAGCGGCGTCGCCACCAAACCTCCCGTGAGTGAAAGCTCCGGCGTTTGCGCCGGCCGCTTGCCGGTCAGTTGCGGCGCATTGGTGCCGCCATTCACCCGCGCATCGGTGATGGCAAAGGCAGCCCGCAACGCGATCCGGTCATCAAATCGCCACTGCGCGTCACCTTCCGACCCCAGCGCGTTCACATAGCCCACATTCTGCCGCTGGATTAACAACCCGCCGGCCGGCAGGAATCCGGCAGCGGGGAACGTGCCGGGCCCCTTGCCGACCGTGACGTTCGAAATCGCGCCCGACAGACGATTCCAGAAGCCCGTCAGGTCCCAGGTCAGCGGTCCGTTTGCGCCACCAAACCCGATTTCCGCGCCGGACAGCCGTTCGGGCTTCAGCGCCGGATTTGCTTCGGTGAAATTGTTCGCCAGCCGGAATGGCCGGTACAGTTCATTCAGGGAAGGCGCGCGGAATCCCTCATAACCCGCGGCGCGGATATAATAGCCGCCGTCGAACTCCCTGCGGACACCACCCCGCGCGGTTGGAATGGTGCCGCTGCGGGCGGTGAATTCATCCCGGAAAGTGGCCGCGCCTGTCGCAAGTGCCCGTTCCAGCACGTGGCCGCCGGAATCACGCCATTCATCGATGCGTGCGCCGGCCGTGATCAGCCAGCCATCGAACCGGCTGGCTCCTTCTGCGTAGAATCCGCCAACGACGGAGCGGCCTCCGGAAAAGCGGCTCTGACGGAATGCGCCTGAACTGTAGGAATAGAGTTCTCGCGCTTCACCTTCATTGAGGCGAACGTCCGTGCCGGCTTCCCAATCAACCATGCCGAGCGTCCCGCGAAGCGCGGCGTTGCCGCCGTAACCGAGGGCTGGGGTTGAATATTCGTCATTCGATGGCGTTGCGGATACCCGTTTCGCCGCGACAGCGTCCGAGCTGTTGGCGAAATCCGTATCCCGGAACCAGATTTGCCCGCGCCAGCCGATCCTTCCAATGGTCTCCGGGCTTGCAAGCGTTGCGCTGCCGGTCACGCCTTTCGCTTCGGAACCCGTCCCGTCAATGCCCGCTGCGCGACGCTCGTCATAGGCCCCGAAACGGACCGCCAGCAGCGTACCTTCCAGAACTTCCGCTGCCGCGTGGGCTGAAAGATTGCTCGCTTCCAGCGCAACATCGGTATCCGCCGCACCGCGTTGCGCGCGGTCCACCGGGATCCAACCAGAGGACTTCTGATACATCCCGCTGGCGCCGAGATTCACCGCACCCCTCTGATCGTCCACCGATCCGGCAAAGCGTTCCTGGCCGAGCGTTCCGCCTTCCCCATCGACGACGCCGCCCGGCGAATCGCGCCCGCTCAATTCGATGACGCCGGTCAGCGCGCCCGCGCCATAAGGACCGGCCCCCGCTCCGCGCACAATTTCCGCAGACTGAATGTCCTCTACCGGCAGCGAACTCCAGATCACCCAGCCGCCAAAGGGATCGTTCTGGGGCACTCCATCCAGCGTCACCAGCGCGCGGCCGGCGCCGGAACCCGCGATCGAGCGCAACGAGACGCCCTGGACGGTGGGGTTGGCGGACAGGCTGGAATTGCGCCGGAAGAGTGACAGTCCCGGTACCTGGCTCAGGGCCTCGTCCAGCTCCGGCGAAATCTGCAACTGGTTCATATCCAGAAGGACGGAGGAGAATGCGGCATTGCCGACCGGGTCGGGCGGCCGTGCGCTGATCAGCACCGTTTCTGGCGGCGGTGCAGTCTGTGCCGCCGCGGCTGACGCCGTCAGCAGCACCGCCGCCGTTATGCCCCGGCGGCATTGCTGCAAGACAGACGCGCCCCGAATGGGTGCGTCGATTCTGTTCGCCATTCCGATTCCCCTCTGAAACGGAGATTGGCGTAAATCACGCGAACGCGCTACTGCGCAATCCGCAGAAGCCGCTTGCCCGAAACGCGGTGGTGTTGGAGCATGCGGCGGTCATTATCGCGGAAGTTGTCGTGACAACTGTCGAAGCGCAGAACCTGACATCGGGTGCCGGAGCACATATCCACGCGCTGCGCGCGGCCGAAGGCGCGGGCGTGCCACAGAACTGGGAGGCTGCGCTGGATTTGCTGCGCCTTTCGGCGGAACAGGGCTTCAGCCCCGCACAGGCCGAACTCGCGGCGCTCGCCGGCCAATGGGATTTGTCGCGCGCGATCGAATCAGGCCTGCCGGATCCGGCCGAAGATTGGGCGAGACTCCGCAAGCTGATCCGGGTTGAAGACTGGTCGAGGGCGCCGCCAAAGCGCATTGTATCGGCACGCCCGCGAATCGCCGCGGTACCCGGCTTTGCCTCCGCCGAGCTATGCCAATGGGTGATTTCCCGGGTACGGGGAAAACTTTCGCCGGCGCAGGTGTTTGATCCGGAGACAGGCGGGACCCGGCGCGAATCGGTGCGAAACAACAGCCAATGTTATCTGCTGCGCGACGAAAGCGACTTTTTGTTGTGCTTTCTCCGTGCACGGATGGCCAGTATCATGGAACTGCCGGTGTCCTGGATGGAGGTGCCCATGGTGTTGCATTACGCACCGGGCGAGCAATTTCTGCCGCATGTCGATTTTCTGGATGTGAATTCGCCAGGTCTCGCCGCAGATGTGGCACAGCGCGGGCAGCGGGTCGTAACCTTCCTGGTCTCGCTCAATGACGAATATGAGGGCGGCGAAACCGAATTTACCGAGCTGAAGAGACAGTGGAAGGGTGCCAGGGGCAGCGGTCTGTTCTTCTGGAATGTCGAACCGGACGGCACGCCCGATCACAGAACCAGGCATGCCGGTTTGCCACCGATAAGCGGTGAGAAGTGGCTGCTTTCGCAGTGGGTGCGCGCCCGGCCGATGAGCCGATGAGCGCAGCGCGGCCGCAGATTCGCCTGCGCCCGCGAGAAGACCGGCGGATTCGCGCCGGTGTTCCGTGGGTGTTCTCGAATGAGATTGTGATGGATCAGGCGGCCAAAAGCCTGCCGCCGGGCACCCTTGTCGAACTGGTCTCGGCAGATGGCGGCAAGCTCGGCTGTGGCTATTTCAATTCCAGAAGCCTGATCTCGGTTCGCCTGCTTGGCCCGCCCGAAACCGGAATTGACGAGGCGTTTTTCACCGCCCAATTCCGGCGCGCGCAGCAGTTGCGCGAAAAGTTCTATGCCGCGCCCTTTTACCGGATGGTGAATGCCGAGGGCGATGGCCTGCCCGGCCTGATCATCGATCGCTTCGGCGATGTCAGCGTTGTCCAGATCACGACCGCGGGCATGGAAAATCTTCTGACGCCCATCCTGGCGGCACTCGATGCCACGATTGCGCCGAATGCGATCCTCTTGCGCAACGACTCTGCGTCCCGCGCTCTTGAGGGCCTGGAATGCTATTCCGGTTGCGTCAAGGGCGAAGCGCCCGGCAGGATCATGCTGGAGGAAAATGGCGCCCGCTATTTTGCCGATCCCATGCGGGGCCAGAAGTCGGGATGGTATTACGATCAGCGTGACAACCGCCTGTTCATGGCACGCCTGTCCGCGCCGCGCGTGCTGGACGCCTATTGTTACACCGGCGGGTTCTCCGTGCTTGCGGCTGTCCTGGGTTCACAGGAGACCATTGGCCTCGACTCCTCGGAACCCGCGCTTGCGCTTGCCGCCGAAGCCGCTGCGGCCAACGACGTGGCGTCGCGGTGCCGCTTCATCCGGAGTGACGTGACCGAACAGCTCGAACATCTGCTCGCGCAGGGGGAGCGATTCTATGCCGTGATCTGCGATCCGCCACCCTTCGCGCGCTCGCGCAAGGACCTCGAACCGGCGGCGCGCGCCTATCGCAAACTTGCGCGCATGGCGGCCGGCCTTGTCGAACCCGGAGGGTTCCTCTTTCTGGCATCGTGTTCGCACAGCATTTCGGTGGAGCGATTCAGCCTTGAATGTGCGGCCGGAATCGCGCGCGCCGGGCGTACCGCGGCTCTGGTCCGCTCCGCAGGCGCAGGCCCCGACCACCCGGTCCATCCCATGCTGCCCGAAAGCGCCTACCTCAAAGCCCTGATCTACGCCGTGAACTGACTTGTACCGCGGCCGTCCTCGGCCGCATGGGATCTCGCCCCGAACGCTCAAATTTCCGTCTGTGACCCGAGTTCGACGACGCGCCCGGGCGGCAAACCGTAGAATCGCGCAGCCTCGAGCGCAGAGCCATACAGCCGGATGAACAGCGCCGACTGCCAGCGCGCCATGGCGGAGACCCGCGCCGGGATCAAGGTTTCGCGGCGGATGAAAAAAGTCGTGTTGTCCAGATCGACGGCCAGCCCATGTGCCCGGGCGCCTTCCAGCGCCTGCGGCACATCCGGGGTCTGGAAGAAACCGAAGTGGATCTCGACTGCGAAGAATCCTTTCCCGAGTCTGTTTACCGTCAGGCGCTTTTCCGGCGGCACGAACGGGACATCCTGGACGTCCACGCGGAGAAAAATCACGCGCTCATGCAGGACGTGATTGTGCTTGAGGTTGTGCAGCAATGATCCTGGAACCTGATCCAGCCGCGGCGTCACAAACACGGCAGTTCCAGGCACGCGAAGGGGCGTTTTGTCGGCGCGCTGGAGGAACAGTTCGGTTGAGATGCCATCGCCATAGGCCTTGTCCATCAGCACGCGCCGGCCGGTGCGCCAGGTATTCATCAGAATGGTGACACAGCCGGCGACCAACAGCGGCAGCCAGCCACCCTCGACAACCTTCACCACATTCGCGGAGAAGAATGTGAGATCGATGATCGCGAGCAATCCGAACGACGGGACGGCGATGCGCCAGGACCATCTCCACTGCCGGGTTGCCACGATCGTGATCAGCGCCGTGTCAATCACCATCTGACCGCTGACTGCGATGCCATAGGCATAGGACAGCGCGCCGGAGGTCTTGAAGATCAGGACGATCAACACGACGCCTGCCATCAGCAGCCAGTTCACCCGCGGCACGTAGATCTGGCCGAATTCCGTCGCCGAGGTATGGCGGATCTCCATGCGCGGCAATTGACCGAGCTGCACCGCCTGTCGGGTCAGCGAAAAAACTCCGGAAATGACCGCCTGGGACGCGATCACGGTCGCAGCGGTTGCGAGGAACACCAGCGGGTAATGCGCCCAGGCCGGTACGACCGAATAAAATGCCACATCTGCTGCGGCGGGATCCCGCAGGATCGCCGCCCCCTGACCGAAGTAATTCAGAATTAGCGCGGGAAACACCAGAAACAGCCACGCCCTGCGAATCGCGTGCTTCCCCAGATGTCCCATGTCGGCGTACAGCGCCTCAGCGCCCGTGACTGCAAGAAACACCACACCGAGCGTGAAAAAACCCACGCGTGGGACACTGGCGATCAGCGAGACGCCATACCACGGATTCAATCCCGTCAGGATGGATGGCGTGCGCAGCAGGGACAGCAATCCCAGGTAGCCCAGAACGGTAAACCAGATCACCATGATCGGGCCGAACAGTCCGCCGACCCGCGCCGTACCGCGCGACTG
>JANWHR010000060.1 GCA_025450355.1 Micropepsaceae bacterium | reverse complement strand
CGCGACCACAGCGCATCGATTTCCGGCGCCGCCCCCGCGATGCGGTACTCTTTCGGAATGCCGATCCGCAGCGCCTTCACGCCGGAATCAAGTCCGTCTTCATAATCGGGCACGGGCGCGTCCACGCTGGTCGAATCCATCGGGTCCCGGCTCGCCATTACCCGAAGCATGATTGCCGCATCACGCACCGTCCGGGTCATCGGCCCCGCCTGGTCCAGCGAGGAGGCAAAGGCCACAATGCCCCAGCGTGAACAGCGGCCATAGGTCGGCTTCATGCCGACAATGCCCGTCACCGCGGCGGGCTGGCGGATCGAACCGCCAGTATCGGTACCGATTGCAGCCGGCGCAAGCCGCGCGGCAACGGCCGCCGCCGAACCGCCGGATGATCCTCCCGGCACCAGATCATCGTTGCGGCCACGTGCGCGCCACGGATTGACCACCGGGCCGAAATAAGAGGTTTCGTTCGATGAGCCCATTGCGAATTCGTCAAGATTTGTTTTGCCCAGCAGAACCGCGCCCGCATTCCAGAGATTGCGCGTCACGGTCGATTCATAGGGCGGGATGAAATTTTCCCGCATCCGGCTGGCTGCGGTGGTGCGCACGTTCGCGGTACAGAACAGATCCTTGATGGCGAGCGGAATGCCTTCCAGCGGACGTACGTCACCGGCCGCATACCTGCGGTCTGAGTCCTCCGCCTGCACAACCGCATGCTCCGCGGCTTCGGTGATGAAGGCATTCAGCCTGCGGGCCGAAGCGATCGCCTGCACATGCGCGTCAATCAGCTCGCGCGCCGAGAGCCGTTTGGCGAGCAGCGATTCACGCGCTTCGGCGAGCGTGAACTGCGTGGGATCGGACGCTGGCGCCATCACTCGACCACTTTGGGCACGAGAAAAAACCCGCCTTCGGAAAGCGGCGCATTGCGCAGCACATCATCGGGGCAGCCACCATCACTCACCACATCGGTGCGCATTTTTAGCGTCTGTTCCACCACGCTGGTCATTGGCGGCACGCCATCGACATTCACTTCGGAAAGCTGTTCCACCCAGGCAAGCAGCGCGTTGAGTTCCTGTTCCATCGCCACAGCCTGTTCATCATCCAGCGCGATGCGGGCAAGCCTGGCGATCCGCCTCACGGTCTTGCTATCGACGGACATGTGGGCCTCGGGTAGAGCAGCATGATGTTGCTAGCAACGGACCCGCGAATCGGCAAGCCAAAGCGCGTTTCAACCTCTTTGAATCAGAAACGCGCTTTGGTTTCTGAATGTGGCGCATTTTCTGCGCCGAACCGGCAATCACCCCCGATCGGGGTCGGGGACATGCTTCGGCGGAAAATGCTTTAGAATGACCATCATCAACCTGGAGGAGCTTGCGCAAATGGTCGCGCCGGGGCAACGGCTGCTCGGCCTCGATCTCGGCGAAAAGACGATCGGTCTCGCCCTCAGCGATACGCTGCAAACCGTCGCCACCCCGCTTGCCACATTAAAGCGGGGAAAATTCAGCAAAGACGCTTTGCTGCTCCGGTCGCTGATGGCCGAACATGGCGTGGGCGCGCTGATTGTCGGCGTCCCCCTAAATATGGACGGTTCGGCCGGCCCATCGGCGCAGTCGGCCCAGGCTTTCGCCCGAAATTTTGCCGGCGACAACAATTATCCGCTGGTGCTGGTGGACGAGCGGCTTTCCACCGCGGCGGTGACCAGGACACTGCTCGATGCCGATGCGTCGCGCCGCCGGCGCCGCGAAGTGGTGGACAAAATGGCCGCAGCCTGGGTGCTGCAGGGCGCGCTGGACCGGCTGGCCCAATTGCGCCAGCCCTAACCGGGAATCGCGCGCCGGATCCTGGCGGCGATTTCTTCGCGTTGGGCGTCATCTCGATAAGTCACGCGCTTCCAGATCAGCCTGTGCGCGAAAAGGCCGTCGCCCTTGTGGCGTGGCACGATATGGAAGTGGACATGGGCCACGCTCTGGCTGATGCGGTTATTCAATGCCACAAAGCTGCCGTCGGCTCGCATGGCCGCAATCACCGCCGTGGAAAGCAGCTTCACCCGAACGGCCAGTTCCCTGATCACCGCATCCGGCAGATCGGAAAGATCACCGTAATGCCCGACCGGAACCAGCAGCACGTGCCCCAAAGCCAGCGGGCGGTAATCCAGGAACGCGGCGCAATGCGCATCCCGGAAAACCAGGAAGGCTTTCTCATTCCCGGCGGCGATCGCGCAAAACCTGCACGTCCTTTCGCCGCTCCGGCTCAATCTCGTGTCTGCCATGCAACAATCTTCTGGATTACTGCCGCCGATGACCGGGATTCTTTTGCGCGGACCCGAACCTGACCCTATAAGCCCATTTTGATGCACGAACTCCGCCACGTCACCTCGATCAACGATCTCACTGTGGACGAGATCGAGACGATTTTTTCCGTGGCGGGTGATTATCTGCGCAATTTGCGCGATCCAAACCTGCCGCACCGCATTGGCCGAAGCGTTACGGACGCGTCGGGCGCAATTCTGGCGACGCTGTTCTATGAACCCAGCACCCGCACCCGGCTTTCTTTTGAAACGGCAATGATCCGGCTGGGCGGCAAGTCGATCAGCAGCGCAGATCCCGCCACCAGCTCCGCCGCAAAGGGGGAGAGTCTGGCCGACACGGTGCGGGTTGCATCGAATTATGCGGACATGCTGGTGATCCGCCATCCCCGCGACGGCGCGGCGAAGCTCGCGTCTTGCTACGCCAGCGTGCCGGTGGTGAACGCAGGCGACGGGGCGCACGAACATCCGACGCAGACGCTCTGCGATCTCTTCACCCTGCGGCAGGAAGGCAAAAATCTCAAACACATGAATGTTGCGATCTCCGGCGATCTCAAGGGCAGCCGGACGATCCATTCCTTCGTCTATGCGTTGGCCCGTTTTGGCGCGAACATCATGCTGATGCCGGCGAAGGGCATGGAAATGCCCGAGCATGTGCACTGGCGCCTTCGCAACGAACTCAACTGCTTCGCTGTGCCGCGCGCGCGCTACGAAAAGGACAACGCCTCGGTCGATGCGCTCTACATGACCGCAGACCGGCCACACCAGCTTTCGCTGATTTCGGATGCGGAAATCAAACCGCGCAAGAATATCGATGCGATGTATGTGACCCGATTCCAGAAGGAGCGCTGGGCCGGCAAGCCGCAGGAATATCCCACCATCGACCAGCGTTTTCTCAAGGACAAGAAATTTTCCCGAACCAGCCTGTTGCATCCGCTCCCGCGGGTGGGCGAACTCGACATCGCTTTGGATACCGACCGGCGTGCTGCCTATTTCCGCCAGGCGGCCTACGGCGTGCCGATCCGCATGGCGCTGATCTCCATGTTGCTGGGCTTTGCGCGCGAGAAGCGCCTGCAGAAATTCGCGGGTGGGTTCATGCCCGAAAAATACGAGGTTTATGTTGGGTCCGAGCCCGGCGTGCTCGCCTGTGTGAACGAAAATTGCATCGTGCATGACGCGATGGAGGGCAAATACGCGCCACAACGATTTCAACTGGTGGCGCCGCACCGGCTGCGCTGCTTTTATTGCGAATCCGATATCGCGGAATTTGTCGTGGCAAACCGCAAGACCCGGCATTTTTCAATCGACGCAGAGATGCCGCGCAACGAACGCGACGTGGTGTTCTTTGCCTCCCCGGAAACGGCAATGGCGGCAGGCTATTCGGCGGCGAAGCGCCGGCGCAAAGCCGCCAACGCGTGATGTGCCGGAGCGCGTGGAAAAAGAGCACGAAGGCCTGCGGCGGGGAGGGTCAATTTTGCGAAGCAAAATCCGGGAGAGGACCGGCCTCTGGCTGTGAAAATGTGAGCGGACGCCGGCACTCGAATCGATCGGAATTGACGCCCAACAAAAACCGGCTGAGCTTTGACGAAGCCGGCGGAGGCCAGTCCCCTCCCCGAAAATCCTTAGGATTTTCGACCCTCCCTCAAGGGGAGGGTGGGATTTATGCTTGAAACGCTGGCGCTGGTTCGCTGGGGCGATGACTGGCCCCTTTTGCTGGCGACGTTCCTGCTTTCCTATTTTCTGGGATCGATCCCTTTCGGGCTTCTCTTCGGCTGGATTTCGGGCGCCGGCGACATCCGCAAGATCGGGTCGGGTAACATCGGCGCAACCAATGTGCTGCGCAGCGGCAAACGCTGGGCGGCCGCCGCCACGCTGATCGCCGATGGCGGAAAGGCGCTTGCCGCGGTCCTGATCGCAACCGCCGTTTTCGGCCTCGATCCCTTTCCGGTGATTGCCGGCTTCGGCGCCTTTATCGGCCATCTCTTTCCGGTGTGGCTGCGCTTCAAGGGTGGCAAGGGCGTGGCCTGCTTCATGGGCATCATGCTGGGACTCGACTGGCGCATCGGCCTGCTCACCTGCGCAGACTGGCTGATCGTGGCCCGCGCCTTTCGCATCTCCTCGCTCGCAGCCCTGGTATCGGCCGCCATGACGCCGCTGTTCTTCGCGGTTCTGGGTGAATATCTCTTTGCGGCGCTCTCCTTCGTATTGGCGGTATTGATCTTCATTTCGCATCGCGCAAATCTCGCCCGCCTCAGACGCGGCGAAGAACCGGGCATTGGCAAGCGAACATGACCGCGCGACGGACTCTCACCTCCGCCGAACGGTTGGACTGGTTAAGACTTGCGCGCACCGCCAGCATCGGGCCCGCGACATTCGCGGCACTGCTTGCGCGCTTTACCGACGTGCGTGCGGCCTGCGACGCCGTCCCACGGCTTGCACGGCGCGGCGGCGCGCGCGAGCTGCGCATTCCGGATGAAGCCTCTGCGCGCGAAGAAATCGAGCGGACCGCGCAGCTGGGCGGCAGGATCGTGGCGTCTGCCGAACCGGAGTTTCCGGCAGGTCTCGCCGCGCTTGATCCGCCACCGCCGGTGATCTCGGTTCTCGGTGATCCCACACTGCTGCAACGCGAAATGATTGCGGTGGTTGGCGCGCGCAACGCGTCGGGGCTGGGCATCAAGCTCGCCGGGATGATCGCCAGTGATCTTGGACGTGCCGGGCTTATTGTGGTGTCGGGCCTCGCGCGCGGCATCGATCAGGCCGCGCACCGGGCGAGCATCGACAGCGGGACGATCGCCATCCTCGCGGGGGGAGTTGACGTTATCTATCCACCCGAAAGCCGCGATCTCTACCAGGATATCTCGCGCCGCGGCGCGATTGTGTCCGAGATGCCGTTGGGAATGGCGCCCCTGCCCCGGCATTTTCCACGGCGCAACCGCATCATCTCCGGGCTCGCCCGCGGGGTGGTGGTGATTGAAGCCGCCGAGCGGTCCGGCTCGCTGATCACCGCGCATTACGCCGCAGAGCAGGGACGCGAGGTGTTTGCTGTCCCCGGATCACCGCTTGACCCGCGCGCGAAAGGCGCGAACCGGCTGATCCGCGACGGCGCGGTTCTGACCGAATCGGCCGATGACGTGCTGAACGCCATCTCGCCCATGCTGAAACAGGGCTTTCGCGAAGCCGTGCCGCAAGACTCTCCCCTGCCGCCGCCCGGCGCCGAGATTGAGGGCGAAGCCGATCGCGTGCGGTCGGCGGTGCGGGAAAAGCTTGGCCCCGCGCCGGTTGATGTGGACGAACTGATTCGCCAGACCACCGCCCCGGCGGAAGCGGTCACGACGGTGCTGCTGGAACTGGAGCTGGCCGGAATGGTCCAACGCCACCCCGGCAACCGGGTGGCGTGGAAATAGTTTGCAACCGTCGTCGCCCGTACCGGAACCGCTTTTCAGGCTTTGTCGGCAATTTGGCGCGATGTAGCTTTCGGCAGGAAACGGGAGGCTATCATGACACACTGGACATCCGCGCTGCTGGGCAGCGCGATCGCTGCGCTGGGGATCGCCGCATCTGCACCTCTGGCGACGGCGCAAAATGCGCCGGCGAATTTTCAGGTGATGGAAACCACCATTGATGACATTCACGCCGCCATGCAGGCCGGCCGCCTCACCGCACATCAGTTGACGCAACTCTATCTCGATCGCATTCGCGCCTACGACAAACAGGGCCCGAAGATCAATGCCATCATCACGCTAAATCCCCAGGCGCTGGCCTATGCCGATCGGCTGGATGCGGCGTATCGCACTTCCGGCTTTGTTGGCCCGATGCATGGCATCCCCGTGCTGGTGAAGGACGAGATCGACGCCGCGGGAATGCCGACAACGCTCGGCACCACGGTTTTCAGGGATTACCGGCCAACACGGGATTCCTTTGTCGTGGAACGGCTGCGCAAGGCAGGGGCTGTCATTCTCGGCAAGACGACTTTGAGTGAATTCGCGGCCGGCGACACTTACGGTTCCATGTTCGGCGTGACGCGCAATCCATACGACCTGGAGCGCACCGTCGGGGGGTCGTCCGGTGGCTCCGCGGCCTCGGTGGCGGCGAATTTTTCCACGGTCGCGCTGGGTGAAGAGACGGTCGCCTCGATCCGCCGTCCGGGCGGCTGGAACGATGTCGTCAGTATGCGTCCCACGCCGGGCCTGGTCAGCCGCAGCGGCATGTGGGACGGTTATCCCACCACGGCGGCGCAAATGGGCCCGATCGCCCGCAACGTGAGCGATCTTGCGCATTTGCTCGACGTGATGGTCGGCTACGATCCGGAAGACCCGCTCACCGCCGCTGGCGTGGACAAACACGAGGGCAGCTACACCCGGTTTCTGGACCGCAACGGTCTGAGGGGCGCACGGATCGGCGTCCTCCGTGAATCGGTGGGCATGTTTTCCTAACCCGGATCGGAAGACTTCAAAAAAGTCGATGACGTATTCAACCGCGACATCGCCGAATTGAAGGCCGCGGGTGCGGTGATCGTGGACCCCGTGGTGATCCCGGATTTCAAGGCGCTGCTGGCCAAACGCGCGGGCGATCCATCGCTGAACGATGAAGCCCTGCGGCGCTATCTCGCGCGCAATCCCAATTCTCCGTTCAAGACGCGGGAGGACATCGCCAAATCGCCACTGCTGGCCCAGGGCTACCCGCAACCCAAGACCGCGAACTGGACGCGGCCGCTGCAGGTGGACATGGGTAAATACGGCGAATATGTGAAAGCGCGCGATCAACTGATGATCAATATCCTGAAGGTCATGGCGGACAACGGGCTGGACGCGATCGTGCACAAGACCGTCGAGCATCAGCCAACGCTGATCAGGAACGGCGTCAATCCGCCTTACGTCAACAACAAAGGCATTCCGACGTTCAACACGTTTCTCGTCTATTGCTCCGTGATCACTGTGCCATCGGGATTCACGACAGACAACCTGCCCGTGGGCATCACTTTCTTCGGCCGGCCGTACAGTGAGCCGACACTGCTAAAGCTTGCCTATTCCTATGAGCAGGCAACGCATCACCGGGCGCCGCCCAGCACAACACCGGCACTGCAAACCGCACGAAAATAGAAGAAAGGGACGAGAAGCGAGGAGCGAGATTGGGATTTTAAGGATGGACCGTTTGGGTGAACCAGTCCGTGGGCAGATCATGGCCCAATCCGCGTTCCTTCGCCTTGCGGTAGAGTAGAGCTCCGCAGGCAGCGAACTGGTAACCGAGACCGATATTGTTGAGAAAGCAGGTGATCTGTTCGTCGCGTGTCCGCCCCTCGACCTCGCCGGCAATTAGCTGCGGCAGTGTGGGCAGACGGTCAAAGCCAATTCCCTCGGCCAGCATCCAGCCCTTGTTTTTCGCCTTTTCGGGAATGGTGGCGCCTTTGGTGAACGAGTGAACCGGTGAAGCGTCACGGTTGTGCAGCACAAGGACGTCCGCGCGCTTCAACGCCGCAACTTCGATTTCGGGGCGCTTGATCGAACTTACGTGCAAGCCCGGCCGCAGCCAGCGTGCAAAGAAAATATTGTCGATGCTGTTGGTTGCGCAAAGCGCAACATCCGCGTCCGCGAGCGCCGCTTCCGGCGTGTCCACGGCCACCATCTTAATGTTGAGTTTCGCACCCCACTCGCGGGCAAATGCTTCGCGATTCGCCGCATTCGGGCTGTAGCAATGGACGACTTCGATTGGCCGCACGGCGCAGACTGCCATCACCTGCGCGCCCGCCTGCCAGCCTGAACCCAGCAGTCCCACGACATGCGCATTTTTCCGCGCGAGATATTTTACGCCCAGCCCGTTCGCCGCGCCCACGCGCATGCGCTGGAGCACGCCATCGGGAAAAATCGCGAGTGGTTCGCCATTTTCGATGGAAAACAGCAGAACCAGGCCGACATAGCGCGCGCCCGGCGCGGACGGCACTTTGACCCGCCGTTCCGTTCCGGCCAGAACAGGCCAGGTGATGATGTCGGAGTTTATGCGCACCGCACCAACGCCGAGCTTCGGCACGATGCCGTCCATGGACTTCAGACTGTACAGCGCGTCCGGCCGGCGGGTGGGAGAAAACGAATCGGAGCGCGTGCGCGACACGCCACGCCCATGTGCCAACTCGCGATAGGCATCCTCCAGCACGTCGAGGCAGTCCGGCATGGTCAGGACCGACTCGATATCGTCGTTGTTCAGGATCAGGGTCATGGCATTTCCGCATCGGGCGGCGCAGCCCGGCCCCTAAGGCACCTTACCTATATACGGGTTATCCACTGGTGGTTAGGATACTACCGTTGGATTTAAAGGAAGTCAGGCCGCCACGTGCAACAGTTGGGTTCCTGCGCCTGAGGGTATTGGGGGCTTCCAGCGTATATTGAGACCGAGGGCGTGCGCCTACGGCGACACTGAGTGCCGTCCTGCGGGGTAGTCCAGGAGCGTTCATCATGCACATCATGGAAGGGTTTCTGCCGGCGACACATTGTATTTTCTGGGGCGCGGTATCGGCGCCTTTTGTCGTTCATGGCGCCACGAAGCTGCGGCGCATCATGCGCGATCAACCCCAGATGAGGCTCACACTCGCGGCGTCCGGCGCATTCACCTTCGTGCTTTCGGCCCTGAAGATGCCGAGCGTTACCGGATCCAGTTCCCATCCCACCGGCACCGGATTGGGTGCGGTGCTGTTCGGACCGCCGGTCATGGCGATATTGGGGGCGATCGTGCTGCTCTTTCAGGCGCTGCTGCTGGCGCATGGCGGCCTGACCACGCTGGGCGCCAATATTTTTTCCCTG
>JANWHR010000059.1 GCA_025450355.1 Micropepsaceae bacterium | reverse complement strand
GCGGGCGACGGAACGCTCATCCTGACCCGCGAGACGCCTGCGAAGCGCATTGCCGCGGCAGGCACCGAGGCCGATCCGGTGCGGCTGGAGATCTTCAACAATTTGTTCATGGCCATCGCGGAGGAAATGGGGGTCGCGCTGCAAAACACGGCCATTTCGGTGAACATCAAGGAGCGCCTGGATTTTTCTTGCGCGCTGTTCGATCCCGAAGGGGCACTGATTGCCAATGCGCCGCACATTCCGGTGCATTTGGGATCAATGGGTGATTCCGTACGCACGATCATTGCGGCGCGCGCGGATGCGCGCGACGGCCGTGGCATACAGCCGGGCGATGTGTATGTCTTGAATGCGCCCTATCACGGCGGTTCGCATTTACCCGACGTGACGGTGATCATGCCCGCTTTCACGTCCGGCGGTGAGATCGCTGCCCATGTCGCGGCGCGTGGGCATCATGCGGATATCGGCGGACTGACGCCTGGATCCATGCCGCCGGACAGCCGCCGCGTGGAAGAAGAGGGCGTGCTGCTGGACAATGTCCTGCTGGTGGATCGGGGCCGCTTCCTCGAACGGGAGATGCGGGAATTGCTTGCCGCAGCCCCCTACCCCGCCCGTAATCCTGACCGCAACATCTCCGATTTGAAGGCACAGGTGGCCGCATGCTTCAAGGGCGTGTCCGCCCTGCGCAGTCTGATCGCGCGCTCCGGGGGCGATGCGGTGCACGCCTATATGCGTCACGTGCAGGATCATGCCGCCGAATCAGTGCGCCGCGTGATCGATCGCCTGAGCGACGGCAGTTTTGCCTGCGAAATGGACAATGGCGCGATCATTCGGGTGGCGATTTCGGTCAACCGCGTGCGGCGAACCATGCGAATCGATTTTACCGGTACGAGTGCGCAACTGGACAGCAATTTCAACGCGCCGGTGTCGGTCTGCCGCGCGGCGGTGCTTTATGTGCTTCGTACGCTGATGGATGACGAAATTCCGCTGAACGAGGGCTGTCTGCGCCCCGTGGAACTGGTCGTGCCGGAAGGATGCATGCTCAATCCGCGCTATCCGGCCGCGGTGGTCGCGGGGAATGTGGAAACCAGTCAGGCGATCACGGACGCCCTCTATGGCGCATTGGGCGTGCAGGCCGCGGCGCAGGGGACGATGAACAATTTCACGTTCGGCGATGGCCGGCTGCAGTATTACGAAACCATATGCGGAGGAACGGGCGCCGGGCCGGACCACAACGGCGCAAGCGCGGTGCATTCGCACATGACCAATACAAGGCTGACCGATCCGGAAATCCTGGAGACACGCTTTCCCGTGGTCCTGGAGGAATTTGCGATCCGGCACGGGTCCGGCGGTACCGGACGGCACACCGGCGGCGATGGCGTGGTGCGCAGGTTGCTATTCCGGCGGCCGATGACGGCATCCATTCTGTCGAACCGGCGGCGGGTGGCGCCGTTTGGGTTGAATGGCGGCTCCGATGCGGAACGTGGACGCAATCTCGTGCAGCGCAAAGACGGATCAACCGAAGAGCTTGGCGCAACCGGAACAGTGGAGATGCATGAAGGTGATGCGTTCATCATCGAGACCCCAGGCGGCGGCGGATTTGGGCGGGGAAACGCTTAAACCCTTTACCGGATTTCGGCCGGAAAAACCGGCACGCCGTGTTCGCGGCGGATGTGGCTCGTCGCGATCGCAGTGGAGATGTCGAGAATGCCGTAGAGATGGGGGAATAGTTCTCCGCCGCGCGAAACCTCCCATTTGAGCGCAGGTCCGAATCGTTCGGCGTCGAAGGCGACAAGCACAGGCTCAGGACCGGAAGCGAAGTATTTTTCAAATGTGCCGCGAACCTGGTTGGCGGCCGACAGATGGATGAAGCCGTCGCGGCGGTCATCGGGAGAACCAGCGAAAGTCCCCGACGCCATTGCCTCTTGCCATTCGGATTGCCGGAATAGTTTGTACACGAATTTGGTCACAGTTCGTCCCTTCATGCGCAATCGCAAGTCCGATTTCGCCGCCCTCTATCGTGTCATCGGGGAAATCGCGAAGCGCCCGGCGCGCTTCGCGCGCCATTTGTTTGAATCTGCCGCGGCGGAAAGCGCCGCGTGCGGGCCGGGAACCACTACGAATTCTGCATCAAACGGCGCAGTGGGTCCCCCTATCTTCGCGCTTGCCGCGCTTCGTGCGGAACGACAGCTTTGTTTTAGGCGCGGTAGCCCTGGTCGAGGTGAATCAGGGCAAGAAATTCTGCGCGCTTGCCTGCGGTCAGCAATTGCTGGAGTTCGTCCGCGCGCTGTTTCATCACCTCCTCGTAGGCGGTCCGTGGCTGTGTCGTGGCAATCGCCGCGAGTTGTTCGATGATCTGCGGACGATAGCGGTTCAGATCATAGGCTGCCGTTGCAAGCACATATTGCAGCCGCACGACGAGATTTCCGGGATCGGCGGCGAAGGCGCGCCGGAAGGCGTCTTCGCCTGCCCCGATCCTCGCGCCAAACAGCGTGCGCGCAAGCAGACTGCCCGCGTTGCGCACCAGTTCAAAATGCCAGCCGCCAAGCGCCGCAAGACTCCAGCTGTCATTCGGCGCGACCGACAGCGCGTGGTCGATCGCCTGTTTCGTGAGTTCCGGATATTTGTTGATGGTCGCCTGAACATAGCCGGTGATGCGCGCCTCATAGCCCATCGCCGCAGCAAGATAGACATAGGCGTCCGGGTGACTCATATCGAGCATGATGGAGCGGCGGGCAAATTCCTCGACCCGCTTGAGGCAGGGCAGGCACGGCAGGTCGCGCAATTGCGATTCGGCGAAGGCGGCGCGCGCCGCCACGGCGAGTCCCGGACCGGTTTTGGCCGCTTCGCCGGTTGCAATGGCACCCTCGTAATCCCCCATGCGGTATCGTTCGAACGCCGCCGTGGAGTCCTGCGCATGGGCGGTGGAAAACATCGCCGGCAGCAGAATTGCAAAGACTCCCCCCACCCGCACTTTGCGAAGGGCAAAGTGCGTGCCTCCCCACAAGGGGGAGGTGGAATTGGGCATGGCTCGCCGTCGTTTCATGCTTTTGTCGCGGTGAGGAAGGCGCCGGAGAGCGCGGTGCGGATCAGAACGGCGGTCTCGGCGCAGCCGAACAAGGCGGCAAAAGAACCGAAACGCGGCCCCTGGGTCTGCCCCAGCGCCACCTCGTAAATCGCCTTGAACCAGTCGCGCAATGGCTCGAATCCGTGGCTCTTTCCGATCTCATAGACAACGTTCTGTACCGTTTCCGGATCGCGCTGTTCGGCCATATTTTCCAGCGCGTCGGCGAGCGCGGCCAGCGCTTCCCGTTCCTTTGCCGTGGGCGCGCGGTACTGTTTACGCGGTTTGACGAAGTCCTCGTAATATTTCAGCGCGTAACCCACCAGCCGGTCCAGGCCGGGATGTGTGGCAGGATTTGCCGAGCGCGCGTAGGCGCGGATGAATCCCCACAGCACGTTGCGGTCATGCGCGCCGGAAGCGCTGACCAGATTGAGCAGTAGCGCAAAGCTCGCGGGGTAATCCTCCGCCGGAGGCGAACCATCGTGGATGAACCAGACGGGATTTTCCAGCGCTGTCGCGGGATGCCCGGCGTCACGCCAGTATTGCGCGAGAAAGCCAAGATAGTCGTCCACCGATTTCGGAATCGCATCAAAGAACAGCCGCTTGGCCGCGCGCGGCTTCTGGAACATGAACAGGGCAAGGCTTTCCTCCGGGCCATAGGCAAGCCATTCGTCCACGGACAAACCATTGCCTTTGGATTTTGAAATCTTCTGTCCGGACTCATCGAGGAAAAGTTCGTAGGTAAGGGTTTCCGGTGGCTCTGCACCCAGGATGCGGACAATCTTTGTCGAGAGCTCGACCGATGGAATCAGATCCTTGCCGGACATTTCGTAATCGACGCCGAGTGCAAACCAGCGCATCGCCCAATCGGCTTTCCATTGCAGCTTGCAATGTCCGCCCGTGACCGGCGCCTCCATGCGGCGGCCTTCGTCTTCATACACAACGGTTCCGGCGGCGGCGTCCCACGCGATGATGGGGACCTGCAGAACACGTCCGGTTCGCGGGCAGACTGGCAGGAACGGACTATATGTCGCGCGTCGTTCCGGACCAAGTGTTGGTAGCACAACGTCACGCACCGCCTCGTAATGTCCGAGCACCGTCAGCAGGGCGCGGTCGAACAAACCGCTACGGTAGCATTCGGTGGCGCTGAAGAATTCGTAGGAAAAACCGAAGCGGTCGAGAAATGCCTTCAGCCTTGCATTGTTATGGGCGCCAAAGCTGTCATGGGTGCCGAAGGGATCGGGAATCGCGGTCAGCGGTTTTCCGAGATGTTCACGCAGCAACGCCTGATTGGGAACGTTGTCGGGGACTTTGCGCAGACCATCCATATCATCGGAAAAGGCCACGAGCCGGGTTGGCAGATCACTCATCTCCCGAAAAGCCTGGCGAACCCAGCTGGTACGGGCGACTTCACCAAAGGTGCCGATATGAGGCAGGCCCGATGGTCCATAACCGGTTTCGAACAGGATTTTGTTCACGGGACGGCCGGCTTTTTGCCGCCGCTCGATGCGGGCGAGCAGTTTGCGCGCCTCCTCAAAAGGCCAGGCGCGAGCGGCGGTGGCAATGTCGCGGCGTGAGCCGGAGATCATGGATAATCCGTGATTCAGTGGTCGCGCCGGACGCTACAGGATCAGGCCGGGAAAATGAATCGAATCGTCACGTGGAAACCATGGTTGCGGGGTTGTAAACACGCAGGGTGACTGCGGTTATTGAACACCGGACCACGGGTTTGTCCATTCCGGCGCTGGCGCTGACCGGCGGCGGCGCAGCATTGGCTGAGCCTGACGGCGCCTCGCGCGCGCTTTCGCTGGCGGACGCACGGGCGATCCTGGAAGCGGGAAATGTGGTGGTTTGCCATGCTTCCTGGCTGGCGCGACGTCTTTCCGCGCGCCCGCGCAGCGCAGCTTTCGACGTGCTGGAGCTGTTCGCCTTTGTTCACCCGGGGCAGCCCTGTCTCCCGAGCGCCGCGGGGCTGGCGCAGGCGCTGAATCTGCAGGGGGCGGAGACGCCAGAGCAGGCCGCGCAGCTGCTGATCGAAAGCGCGGCGAAGCTGTTGCACAGCCTGTCGCAGTCCGGGGCAATGGAAAGGGACCACGCGCGCAATCTCGCCACGGTCCTGTTGCGCGCCGGATGGCGCTGGGCGCGGCCGGTGCTCGACCTGTTGGGTGAGCCCGAGCGGCAGGTCAGCGCCATGGCGGCACTGGAGGTCTGGCGGAATCTGCCGGAATGGGAGGACGAGCCGGGAGTTTCGCCGCAGGGCCAGGAACCCGTCACCGGCGCGGAGGCGCAGGCGCGCCTGATCGCGCTGATCGGAGCATCGGGCCGGCTGCGGCGGCAGCAGCAGGATTTTTCCGCCGCGGCTGCGGAAGCGTTTGTTCCGCGCGCACGTGCAGGAACGCCAAACATCGTGCTGGCCGAAGCGGGAACCGGCACCGGAAAAACTCTGGGCAATCTCGCGCCGGTTTCGCTATGGGCGGAAAAGAACGGCCCATCGGTGTGGGTCTCGACCTATACGCGCAATCTGCAGCGCCAGATTGTGCAGGAAGCGCGCAAGCTGGCGCGGCGCAGTGGCGGCCGTACGCTAAAAGCGGCCGTGCGGAAAGGACGGGAGAATTATCTTTGTCTGCTGAATTTCGAAGAAGCGCTGAAGCACAGCATCGTGGGCGGCGGATCACGCGCGATCGCGCTGTCGCTGTTGTCGCGCTGGGTGGCCGCAACTGCCGATGGTGACATTTCGGGCGAGGGCTTTCCGGCGTTCCTTGGGCCGGAGTCGCGCATACGCGAACTGACGGACCGTCGCGGCGAGTGCGTTTACGCAGCCTGCGCGCATTATCGCAGATGCTTTATAGAACGCAGCATTCGCGGCGCCCGAAACGCGGACATTGTGGTCGCCAATCATGCGCTCGTACTGGCTCATGCGGCGCGCAATGCGGTGAGTACCGATGACAGCGAGAACGCGCGGCCCGGCCCCACACATTATGTATTTGATGAAGGCCACCATCTGTTCGACAGCGCCGATTCTGCCTTCGCCACGGTGCTTTCCGGCGCCGAAATGGCCGAACTTCGCCGCTGGATTCGCGGGCCTGAAGGAAGGCGCTCGCGCAGCCGTGGGCTGGAAGACCGTCTGCGCGAACTGACTGCCGGCGAACAGGCGGGGGAGGAGATTCGCCAGACACTGAGCGCAACCGGAGCACTCGCTGGCGAGGGCTGGCTCTCGCGGGTGCGCAGCGGGATGCCGCGTGGGGCGGGTGAAGAATTCCTCGCGCATATTTACCTCCATGTGCTCGCGCGAAGCACTGGCGGCACATCGCCTTACGGCGTGGAGGCGGAAGTCCGGCCTGTCTCCGTGGAATTGCGGAATTCCGCGAGAGACCTCGATCGCGCATTGGCGCGTCTTGGGCTGCCAATGCGGCGGTTGGCGGCGCATCTGCGCCAGCGCCTCGATGCCGAGGCGGCAAAGCTGGACAGCGGGGTGCGCGGCCGGATGGAAGCAGCGGCGCGCGGACTG
>JANWHR010000058.1 GCA_025450355.1 Micropepsaceae bacterium | reverse complement strand
CGAGCAGAATGCAGTAGGTGTCGATGACGAAACCGCCCGGTGAAAGCAAATCGGCCTGGAACAGCGCCGATGCGAGTGCGCGGTCGAGCACGCCCAGCGCAATCCCAAAGGGCAGCACATGCCGCGCCGGCCGCCACGCGCGCGCCGCTGCCGCGCCAAAAATTCCCGCACAGCCGCACATGCAGATCAGCGTCAGGCCCGCAAAAACCGCATAGCTGTTGCCCAGGATCAGTTCTGCAGTCACCGCACGGCCTCACCGATCACCGGCAGCCACAAACCGCGCAGGAATTCCGCTTGCAGACGATGGTCGGCGAGAAGCTCCAGCCCGGTTCGCTCGCCCGTGATCCGCCCCCTTTCAATTTCGTAAACCGTATCGGCGGATTTGAGAGCCTGAAATGAAAGCTGTTCGAACAACAGCACCGCGGTGCGGCATCTCCGGTTCAAATAGGCAATGGCCCGATACACAAGCTGGATCTGTTCCCCCGAAAGTGCAAATGACGGTTGATCGAGTATCAGCAGGCGCGGAGCATTCATGATCGCTCGCGCAATCATTACGATACGCTGCTGTGCCGATGGCAAACTGCCGGCCGGTTTTCGCAGCCATTCCCGGAGTTCGGGAAACAGCGAAAGAACAAGATCAAACTGCCGCCGCGCCGTTTCTCCGGTCTGAACCGCCGCGCCGAATTGCAAATTCTCCCGTACCGCCAATTCCGGAAACAGCCGCAGTGCGGCGGGAACGTATGACATTCCTCGCCGCAGCCTTGCGTTCCGCGTTTCGCAGGTGATGTCTTCGCCATCAAACATTATTCGGCCGTCCACCACCGGCAAGAACCCGGTGATCGCATCGGCCAATGTGGTTTTACCTGCTCCCGGCGGTCCGGCCACGGCGGTCACGCGCTCGTCTCCGGCCGAAAAATTGATCCCGCGCAGAACCGAAGTGCCGCCGCGACCTACCGCCAGTTGACTGACCGTCAGCATGACGCGGCAATCCGCGGCACGGATTCACCACCCGGCGGCACACCCAGCCAGGCGCACAGCACGGCGGCGTCGCTGCACAAGTCACGCGCTTTGCCCGATGCAATGGCCCTACCTCGATCCAATACGACGGCGTGGTCACACAAGGATTCCATCGTGCCGGCCTCGTGTCCGGTGATCAGGACCGCAGGCATCTGCTGCTTTGAATCCTGCATCCGCCGGATCAGCGCGTCCTGCTCCCACCGGTCCAGACCGGCTGCCGGTTCGTCCAGGCAAAGGAGACGCGGGTCGGCCGCGAGCGCCCGTGCAATTTCCAATCTGCGCTGCGAACCGGGCGAAAGCACACCGGCAGGACTTTCCGCAACCTGCGACAGGCCCATTCTGTCCAGCCAGTACCGGGCGCGCTGCGCGGCCTTCCTGCTTTTGGCAGAGGTGAAAAGTGCTGCCAGCTCCGCGGCTCGCGAGCGCATTGCATTCTGCGCCAGCAGAACATTTTCCAGCACCGTCAGCCCGGCAAAAATCCTGGGATTGCGAAATGTCCGTGCAATCCGCGCTTCCCGGGTGATACGCCAGCTTTCCATGCGCTCCAGCAACAAAGGAGCGCCGCCGGCTGTGTGAAATTCGATCCCGCCGCTGCCGGGACGACAGAGGCCGGAGATGCAATTCAGCACGCTGGTTTTGCCGGCTCCCCCGGGCCCGAGGATCGCGGTGATCTGGTTGTCCCGTGCCGTGAACGACAAATCATCGATGGCCGTGACGCTTCCGAACGCGAGCGTCAGATGTTGCACGACAAGCAGGGGGACATTCGTCTCGCTCATTCCGCGGCGGCCTCAATGGCTGCTTCCGTTTGCCCTGCATCACGGGCGGCTACGTCACGCGGCGTTGAAATGGCAATGCTGCGCAGCAGGGGCCAGGACAGCAGCGCGGCGCCTGCGATCAACAGGCGCAAGGCTGGTGCGGCAGGCAAATACTGCCACAGGACAGTCGCAAGGATCGCAGCCAGAATCATATTCAACTGGCTGCGTCTGCCGGCAACGGCGATCACCAACAGGACAGCCATCAGGCTGAGATCGAAATCGGCGGGTCTGAGACTTCCCTGGCCCGCGGCGAACAGACATCCGGCCGCGCCTGCAAACATTGCGCCGATGGCAACAATGACAATCCGGCACCGGCGCGCATCGACGCCAACGGCCCTGCTTGCAATCTCGTCCTCGTTCGCGGCTCGCAGCATCAGCGCGAGTGCGGAGCGGCGGATTCGCCATGCGACAAGCCCAGCCAGAGCTGCCATTCCGGCAACACACAGATACAGCAGATTCCCCGAGGCGCCCGGAATAGTTTCCGCGGGCAAAGCAAACCCCGATTGCGACCACAGGATCTGCACGACAGCGCCAAACGCCAGTGTAATCACCGCGACATGTTCGTTCCGCATCCGCAGCAAGGGCGCCAGGACGCAAACCGCCAGTGCCGCGGTCAGGACCATTGCAACCGGCAAACCGGTCCAGAAAGGCAGCGCGAATGTGCCCGTCACGATCGCCTCGCAGCCGGCGCCAATCGCGAACCAGACCGGGAATGCGAAATCCGGCACGCCTGCGAGCCAAATCTCCAGCGCGAGTCCACTACCGAGCAGCAAATACAGCAGGACGAGGGATGCGAATCCGGCCAGCTGCGGCGCAAAATATGGAATCGCAGAGGCGGCGGCAAAAAAACTCAGGGATGTCGCCGCGGTGACGTATCCGGGTGCTGCAGATTTTGGCTGCGCCGGCGCTGGTCGCAGAAACTGTGCGCTGTCGGCGTGCAGCATGTCAGACCGGTTCGGACGTGGCGCGAATTGCGGGTTGCGACGGCAGGAAAAGCAGCAGAAACAGAAGCGTGGCAAATGCGGCCAGCTCGCCATAATTCTGGTTGAGGTAACCCGACCAGAATGCCACCGCCAATCCGGTGATCACGCCGCCGCCTACGGCACGTGTGATTGAACGCAGGCCCGCGATTGCGGCAGCAACAAAGGCGATCGCGAAGGTCAGCAACACGCCATCCATATTGGTTGACTGCCCATCGATGACGCTCAACGCTCCGGCGCATGACGCGACCGCCGCGCAAATCAGCGTGCCGATTAATTTGACTCGGCCAACGTCGATTCCGAACAGTTCGGCCATCTTCGGATCCTGTACCGCTGCCCGTTGCCTCCGGCTCAAGCGCGTGAAACCAACCAGCAGCCAAACGGCCAACAGGAATGCGGCGCCGGCGATGATGATGGCCGGTTGCGCCGCGGGTATTGCCAGCGCAAAAAACGGCGACGCGAATGCGAAACGCGGTGCTGTTGCCTGGTTCAGAACGGCAGGCAAGGGAAGTTGGGTGGCGAACTGCAGCGCCGCGACTGCCATCAGCAACAGGCCGGCGGACGAGATGATCGTCAGTTGTGAATGATCCGTTGTGCGCCTGGTGGCAATGTGAATGCCAATCCCGGCCGACACCGCCGCCGCCATCGCCGCCGCGGCGCCGATCAGTAATGCAAAAGGCGCGAGCCCGGCGCGGGCCGCAGAGATGGCCGCCAGGGAAACGGCCACGCCGGTCACATAAAAGGCCATATTGGCCAAAAGCAGTGGCCGGTTCGCTGTCCAGCACAGCGAATTGGCCGCGCCCAACAGTCCAAGAACCGTTCCGAGGCTTAGTCCCTCAACCAATCGTTCGAGAAAGAATCCCATACGCCTGCCGTGCCATGCAGCACCCGAATAGCGGGAACGCGCAGGCGTCTTCCGGGATGCATGAACGGGGCGGGCTGAGGCTTCCTAAACGCGTTCCAGCGCCATCGAGAGGCCCTGGCCAACCCCGACGCACAGCGTGACCAGCGCGCGCTTTCCCGCGGTTTTCTCGAGTTGATGGATCGCGGTGAGCACCAGGCGCGCGCCACTCATCCCCAGCGGATGGCCCAGGGCGATTGCGCCTCCATTCGGGTTGACGTGTTCTGCGTCGCCCGGAAGGCCAAATGACTGCAGAACCGCCAATGCCTGGCTTGCGAAGGCTTCGTTCAGTTCGATCACGTCGAAATCGGCGATTTTCAGTTGCAGGCGGGCGAGCAGTTTTTCAGTGGCCGGAACTGGTCCCACGCCCATGATGCGGGGCGCGATGCCAGCCGACGCCATCCCAAGCACGCGCGCGCGTGGCCTGAGATCGTGCTGTTTCAGGGCCCGCTCAGACGCAAGGATCATGGCGGCCGCGCCGTCATTGATCCCCGAAGCATTGCCGGCCGTCACCGTCCCGTTTTCACGAAACGGCGCCTTCAGCTTGGTCAGATCCGCCATCGTTGTCTGTGGCCGTGGATGTTCATCCGTTTCCACGGTCGCAGCCTTGCCCTTTGCGTCCCGCGTGTGAACCCGCACGATCTCTTCGGCAAAAAAGCCGTTCGCGATGGCCCGGGCGGCGCGCGACTGGCTGCGCAAAGCAAACGCATCCTGCGCCTCCCGCGTGATGCGGAATTGCGCCGCGACATTTTCCGCCGTCTCGGGCATGGAATCGACACCATACTGGGCCTTGAGCAGCGGATTGATGAACCGCCATCCGATCGTGCTGTCGAAGACCTCGGCGCTGCGCTGAAACGGCTTTTCCGCCTTCGCCATCACCAGCGGCGCCCGGGTCATGGATTCAACCCCTCCGGCAGCGGCAAAATCCATCTCGCCGGTGCGGATCGCCCGCGCGGTCGCGCCCACGGCTTGCAGCCCCGAGGCGCAGAGCCGGTTCACCGTCACGGCAGGGACGTGTTCCGGAAATTCCGCGAGTAGAACCGCCATCCGCGCGACATTGCGGTTGTCTTCCCCCGCCTGGTTCGCGCAACCGAGAGTCACCTCGTCCAGCGCGTTCCAGTCTGCGGCGGGGTTGCGCGTCCGCAGCGCCATCAGGGGGACCGCGGCGAGGTCATCGGTGCGGGTGTGGGCCAGTGCACCGCCAAAGCGCCCGATCGGCGTCCTCACCGCGTCGCAAATATAGGCTTCACGCAAGCCGCTCATCCCGAATTCCTTGATACTGGCGTTGGAACCCGCGTCGTTTTAGAAGACCGGCATGACCACCGCAAACCGCATTCCCGTCACTGTTCTCACCGGCTATCTGGGCGCCGGCAAGACAACGCTTCTGAACCGCATCCTTTCGCAACAGCATGGCCGCCGCTACGCCGTTCTCGTCAATGAATTTGGCGAAATCGGCATTGATGGAGATCTGATCCTCAACAGCGACGAAGAGCTGTTCGAGATGAACAATGGTTGCATCTGCTGCACCGTGCGCGGTGACCTTATCCGCACCATGCACGGCCTGTTGGCAAAAGAGCGCGCCTTCGAAGGCATCCTGGTGGAAACCACCGGCCTCGCCGATCCTGGCCCCGTGGCGCAGACATTCTTTGTGGACGGCTATTTGCGCTCGAAAACGGAGCTCGACTCCGTCACCACGGTGGTGGATGCGAAGCATCTGCCGTTGCGGCTCAAGGACAGCCGCGAGGCGCGCGAACAGATCGCCTTTGCCGACCAGATCATCCTGAACAAAACCGATCTCGTATCCGGGCCCGAACTGCGCGACCTCGAAACGCAGATTCACAGGATCAATTCTATTGCGCCGATCCACCGCGCACACCGCGCCGAAGTCGATCTCGCTGCGATTCTCGGGCGCGGCGGCTTCGATCTCACCCGGATCATCGACCTCGACCCCCACTTCCTCAATCCGCCGCATGGCGAGGACGGCCATGTTCAGGGCGCGGACTGCGGGCACGAGGACGAAGATCCTCGCCACGACGGCGAAGTAAAGAGCCTTTCGCTGG
>JANWHR010000057.1 GCA_025450355.1 Micropepsaceae bacterium | reverse complement strand
CTCCGCCGAGTGCGACGGGTTCATCCGCTACCATGACGTGCCGGCCGGCAAGGATAGATTCAGAATATGGACCTGATCCGCTCTCGGTAACCGAGACTTCGCTGTTGCTCATGGAAGCACTTCACGTCATATCCGGCCGCAACGATCGTAATGGCTCATGCGATAAGCTCGCGTGCAGTATTCACCGCCGCCAACGCGTCAAGTTCGGCCAGGCCATTTTCGAGGTAATCCGGAAGAAGTGGCAGGCTCAGCAGATATTCGGCCGTATGACTGTTGTGAGCCTGTCGCGCACGCGAAGCCGCCTCATTCCATTCGCTTGCCGAATCGGTGCCGCGTCCACTCCAGGCCAGGGCCACCAGGCTTGCCTGCCCGTCCACATCCAAATCACGGATCGGCTGCACAAGCTCATGTCCGACCGTATCACCGCCGGAATCCTCACAAATGCTCGTCACGTCTTCACCTGAATTCGACCCCCGGGGTGTACCACCGTTGCTCTCTCTCGTATCGAAGATGCGTGCGTGCTCGATGATCCCGGCGAGCTTGTCCCTGGCGATCCCGAGGTCGTCATCGCCGATGATTGTTTCTGTTCCGGCAAAAATGCGTGTCATCTGTTCCTCCCCGATACGAATTCGATGTTCATTCCTGCACACGCTCAGGACGTCTTGAGGCCATCATCCGCCTGTTTCACCCCGGCCGCAGAAGCAGCGGCATTTTTGATCAGCAACCGTTCGGGGCAATCCTGTTCTGTTTATGCACCGGGAATATGCGCGGGAATTCGGACAGGGAATTGACGTGCATCAACACGCACGCGTGCCGGCGCTGTAATCTTGTTTCGGATTGCAGTGGAGACGGGAATGGCCGAAACCATCAGCAGATTGCCGGTGAACAATGCAGGCAAAATGATGAATTGCCCGTTTCGGGCATGCCGTAGTTCGATGATTTCGGCGGCGCCCGCTTTTCATGACAGAAATCTGCCATTACAGGAGCTTCGCCGTGAATAAAACTCTGCAAACGTGGATTGTGGTAGCGGATGGTTCGCGCGCCCATCTTTTTACTTTCCGTGATCTCGAACAGGGGTTGATGCCCGCTCAGTTGTCCGGTTTGCCGCCTCCCGAAGACCGGATTCAGTCGCATACTGAAAAAAGCGATCGCCCTGGGCGAAGCATTTCCTCCGGCGACGGCGCGCACCACATCGTCGAATCGCATAGCGATTTCCGAAAGCTCGAAAAACATAAATTCACGGTGGCTGTCGCCCATGCCCTGAACCACGCCTCCCTGGCGAACGAATTCGACCGATTGATACTCATAGCGCCGCCGCGCTCTGTCGGCGAGTTTCGCAAATGCCTTTCGGACGAGGTGCTGTCCAGGATGCATATTGTCGCCAAAGACCTGGGCAAAGCGCCGTTGCAAGAAATCCGGAATCATGTGGCTGAATTCATAAGCCATCGCACTTAAACCGCGATCGAACGGATACTTAAAAGGGAGAATTGACAATGTTCAAGACCGTACTCGCCGTATTATCGGGAACGGATTGCGATCGACCCGTGCTCTCGACAGGCTTTCGTACGGTCGTTGGCAGGAATGGTCATATCGAATGTTTGAGGCTGATGCCGGATCCCGCGGATTTGATTGCGCAGGCTGCGCAAGTTGAAATGGGATCAATGATGCTTTTATCCGATACCATTACGGCAATTGAGCAAGAGGCAAAAAACCGGACCGAGCAGGCTCGGACCAACTTTACTGCATTTTGCCAAAGCGAAAACATTCAGACGCAAGATAACCCCAACGAAACGAGCAGCGTGACCGCGGCATTTCGGGAGGAAGTTGGCGATGAATATGACCGCGTCATGGATCACGCGCGCACCCACGATCTGGTCATTCTGGCCGGCGGCAATGACCGTCCGGGCCGCTTGCCCGAAGAAGCGCTCGGCGGAATTATCATCGGCAGTGGCCGTCCCGTGCTACTCGCGCCCGCCGACGAAACGAAAGCCCCATTTCGCCGCGTCGCGATCGCATGGAAAGACGCCGCTGAAGCGGCGCGTGCGGTCACTGCGGCGATGCCAATCCTCGAAAATGCCAGCCGGATCGATGTCTATAGCGTTTGCGAACAGGACAAACGCGCTGGGGAATGCGTTAAAACTTCAGACGCACTCGTCAACTGCCTGCGCTGGCACGGTCTCAACGCAACCAGCAATCTGCTGGTGCCTGAAGGCCGGCCCGCAGCCGATGCGGTCCTGGATGGTGCGCAACACGCCGGTGCCGATCTTCTCGTGATGGGAGGCTACGGTCACAGCAGGTTGCGTGAATTCGTCTTCGGCGGATTTACCCAGCGGATTCTCAAGGGTGCGAGTCTGCCTGTTTTGCTTTTTCACTGATTGTGAATAGCAGGGTCAGCGAGTCGTGGCGGCAACCGGCGCCAGGCTGGTCGTGGATACGTCCGATCCGGCTCTTTCCGCCGTTCTCAATTACAAGCCTGACCTGATCAAACCAAATTTGCGGGAATTCGAGGAACTCACGCAGCCGAAACTCGACAGTGACGCTCTGCGCATAGAGGCCGTCAAAAGAATCCGGGGCCAGATGGATATCGGCATGATCGCGCTGACGCTTGGCGCAGGCGGTTGCACTGCTCGTCACCGCAAAAGAAGCCTGGCGGGGAATGGCACCGAAAATTGAAGTAGTGAGTACGTTGCGCTGGGGACAGCTTTCTCGGCGCTCTTGTATGGCAGTTATGCCGCGGTGCATGCAATCGGGACGCCCTTTGCTTCGCGATCGCGGCTGGTTCTGCCGCACTGCTGGCTCCAGGCACAGAACTGTGCCAGCCGGCGGACATTGAACGACTTCTGCCCCTGGTCACCGTAAACCGGATCTGAATGAGCATCCGCGCTGCAATCATCGCGCCACGGACTGATACAAATCAAATGCCACGGCTCTCTGAGCCGATAAGGCTGATTTCCGAAATCAAGCGACTTCATCTGCGCCAAAATACCGTCGGCCATTGATGGCCGGTCTGGCCGGAAATAGAAGTAAAATTAGCGCGCAGGAGGCAGATGACAATGGTGGTGCACCACGCCCGTGCTGGAGAGATCGTCGATTTACGGCCCCTTGGAGAAAAACTGAAGCTCGCCCGAACCGGTGCAATCGTTAAAACCAAAACGTTCGAAGCTGTACGACTGATTGTGCACGCGGGCACGGATATCCCCGCCCACCAGGTTTCGGGTCCGATTACGCTTCACTGTCTGGAAGGACATGTGCTCATCGGTGTTGATGAACTTACACGCGAGTTACGGGCCGGGGAATGGTTGTATCTGGAGGGAGGTACCCGGCATTCCGTGCGAGGCATTGAAGACTCGTCTCTGCTGCTCACTATTTTGTTTGAGCGATAGTCTCCTGCTGCGCGTCATCCACCGCGCGCATGTTCCACCGGCGAACTGGAGCGGTTGTTCTCATGTCCGGGCGCCTTTACTCTGCCGGGCAAGGCTATTGGGCAAGCGCGAAGTCAATTGACGTGAATCAATGCAGTTGGCGCAACAACGCCGACAATTTCTTGAGTCAGCGGAGTAAATCCAATGCCTTCACCATGTTACACGCAAATCGACAGGCAGGTTTTGGCCGCATTTCTGAACCGGTCCGCAGTAAGGCATTCACGCGCCATGGCGTGGATTGAAGCCTGTTCAGAGGACGCCGAAACAATCCTGGGGTTTGACCGGAACGAATTTGCGGACTTGTTGACACGCGCGTCACATGCGCACCGCGAGTACGAAAAAGTCACCGATCGATCTGATCAAGCCTGGGCTGACTGGTACGCAGACTATATGCTGACCCATTGTGAGCGTTGGCCAGATGGAGGTCTGGCAGCGGGAATTTCTGCGACAACCCTGAAGGGAGCACACGCAGATGGTTCCGGAAGCCGGAAGCCCGAAAGCTTGGCCGCTGAGCGCGATGAGCTTCGCGCGCACCTGACCGCGGCGATGGGACGCGACGGAGCGGTCGGATCAGTGGCACGCGAGGTGGCATGGTTGCTGCTCCCGCATTTATCAAGAGAAGAAGAATTGCTGTATCCGGCATTGGCCGCGTTGCCCGAATTGGCAAAAGGCAAACTGGGCGCCCAAATGGCCGGATTGTCTGAAACGGCCGACCGCATCCGGAATGAACTGGAATACACGGCGGCGGAGCATCAGGTGGTCCAATTGACTCTGGAAGGATTGGCAACCGCGGCACGCGAAGCCGGAGATCGCGACTGCCTGGATCTTGCACACAGGTTGGCTGCATATCTGCAGATGGAACAAACCGTCATCTACCCGGCGGCAATCCTGGCGAGCATTTGGAGCAAGTGCCGTTACTCGACAGGCGGATCTTCGACCTCGGACGCCCTGCCGCCGGACGCGGATTCACCTGATTCCGGAGAAATCGTTGAATCCGCGCTTCTCGAAAGTTTTGCGGCGAGCGATCGTCCGGGCCGGACTCATCTTGCCGTGGGCGGCCCGGAGCACCGGGCCGGGAGAACCCGGGAGCCAAACTTGGCCGGAGCAAAAGGCGAAACAGTCGATCAGCAGACAGCTCCCGTTGCCATTCCGGCGTTGCTCAAAGCCGAACACGGCAAATTGCTCGATGAACTCGGCCTGGCGGCGAAAGTTTCCGGGCCTGCCGGTGATACCGCGAGAACCGTTGCAAATCTGCTTCACGCACACTTCCTTGAAGCAGAGGAATTCGCGTTGCCGCCACTTGGCGTTCTCCGCGCTCTGGTGCGCGGCGAACCGGTCGCAGATGCGCGACGAGTCATCGCGATGGCAGCCCGGCTCAAGACCAGCCTGCGACGAATGCTTGAAGAACACCGCGCTATCCTTGCAGCGCTTCGGAAGTTTGAAGCTGCGTCAAACAGCGACTGCCACCGACTGGCGTTGAAAATTTTTAGCCACTTCCGAATGGAAGAAGAAGTCATGTACCCGGCCGCAATCCTTGTTGGCGAATATTTAAAACGAGTTTACAGAAGTGGAGTCGCGCGAAGCCCCGCCTGAACCGGAAGAACGGACGACCGCGAATCAATTGCGCCGGCAAAGGGGTTGAGCTTAAAACAGCGGTACGAATGAGGGCGCGGTTGCAGCTTCGGCTGCCGCGATATTTGTTTTAACCGATATGAAGCTGTCCGGCGTCACGGAGACGGCGTCAATCCCGGCTTCGGCTAGAAATCGCGCAAACGCCGGATGGTCACTGGGTGCCTGGCCGCATAGCCCGACATGCGCACCACCGCGGTGAGCGGCGGAAATCGCGCTGCGAATGAGGTCTTTGACTGCCGGGTTTTCTTCATCGAAGAGATGCTTCAGCGCAGCGGAATCACGATCGACACCCAGCGTGAGTTGCGTCAGATCGTTACTGCCGATCGAAAAGCCATCAAACCGCCGAGCAAAGTCGCGCGCGAGAATCACATTGGAAGGAATTTCGCACATTACGTACACCTCAAGGCCGCGCACGCCGCGGCGCAGTCCATGCCGTGCCATTTCCTTGAGCACGAGATCGGCTTCTTCGAGCGTCCGGCAGAACGGGATCATTATCAGCACATTGGTCAGCCCCATCCGTTCCCTGACGGTACGGATCGCCCGGCATTCCAGCGCAAAACCATCCCGATAGCCGTCGCTATAATACCGGCTCGCGCCCCGCCAGCCGATCATCGGATTGGGTTCATCCGGTTCAAATTGCCGGCCGCCAATCAGCTTCGCGTATTCATTGGTCTTGAAGTCGCTCATGCGAACGATGACCGGCTTCGGGTAGTGGCTCGCCGCGAGTCTGCCGACTCCTTCAGCGAGGCGCTCGACGAAATAATCGGGCTTGCTCTTGTACCCCTTCGTCAACGCCAGGATTTGCCTGCGGACCTTGGGATCGGTCACGGAGTCGAAGTGTGCCAGGGCCATGGGATGAACCTTCACATGGTTGGCGATGATGAACTCCATCCGGGCGAGGCCGATGCCGTCGGAGGGCAGCCGCCACCAGCGCAAGGCGGCGGCTGGATCGGCCATGTTGAGCATCACCTTTGTGCGGGTTTCGGGAATCGTGCCGGTTATCAGATCGCTTTCGGTGAAAGGTAGCCGGCCTTCGTAAACGATGCCCTCGTCGCCCTGCGCGCAACAGACGGTCACATCCATGCCATCCTTGAGCACGCGCATTGCCGCGCCTGCGCCCACAACGGCAGGAACGCCAAATTCGCGGCTGACAATCGCCGCATGTGAAGTCCGTCCGCCATGCGCCGTCACGATCGCTGCGGCGCGCTTCATGATCGGTCCCCAATCGGGATCGGTCTTTTCGGCTACCAGCACCGCGCCGTTCGGAAACCGCGCTTCCTCTTTCGCGCTCTTGAGGCGGCAAACCTTCCCAGCTGCGATGGCGGAGCCGATCGCCAAACCTGTGACGATCGGCGTTGCCTTCCGCTTCATAGCGTAGCTTTTCAGCGCGGATGCGGTTTTACGCGATTGCACCGTTTCAGGACGTGCCTGCACAATGAACAGCTTGCCGGTTGGACCGTCTTTGGCCCATTCAATGTCCATGGGCCGGCGGTAATGACGCTCGATCGCAACGGCCCGATGCGCCAGGATCAGAATTTCATCATCAGCGAGTACGAGTGAGTCGCGCTGCCGGCGGGATGTTACCATCGCGCGTGTTGTCTTCGGACCCTTGCCATAAACCAGCTTTTTTTCTTTTCTGCCGCGACGTTTTTCGATAATCGGAACGAAATGCTTGTCGCCGAGTGGCGGCTTGGAAACCAGATATTCGTCGGGATCGGTAACACCCTGAACGACATATTCGCCGAGCCCCCAGGCAGCATTGATCAGAACAACATTTGGAAAACCCGTTTCCGTATCAATCGTGAACATTACGCCGGAGCCAGCCCTGTCGGATCGAACCATGCGCTGAATCCCGGCCGATACGGCAACTTTCGTGTGGTGAATCTTCTGCGTATCGCAATAGGTGATCGCGCGATCGGTAAACAGCGAAGCGAAGCAATTGCGTACCGCCGCGAGAAGCGCCTCTTCTCCGCGGACATTTAGCGATGTTTCGAGCTGTCCGGCAAAACTTGCGGCGGGGAGATCCTCGGCGGTCGCGCTGCTCCGCACCGCTACGCTCAGTTGGCGCCCGGCTTTCCGGCGCAACTGAGCGTAGGCGTCCAATATTTCATCCCTGATATTTTCGGGAACGTGCCCGCCACCAATTGCGCGCCGGATTGTGCTTCCGCATTGCTCAAGCGATTCTCTACCCCTTTTCCACTGTCGCAAATGATCGGCGATTACGCGCCCAAGGTGGTTTTCGCTGATGAACTGGCGATAGGCATCGGCCGTGGTTGCAAACCCATCCGGAACCGCGATCTTGAGTTCCTTCAAATGACGGATCATCTCGCCTAATGACGCATTCTTGCCACCGACAATGCCCGTATCGTCCATCCCGACGGAACCCAACAGGACGACATAAGGCCTTTCCCCAGTTGGGACTTCGCTATCGGCAGATCGTGAGTTTTTCACCGGCGCATCCGAATGCTAAGATTAAATTATCGCCGTGACGTTTTCACGGCTCCGCATAATTGCGCTCCCCTAATTTTGGATCATTAACAATTAGCGCAAGCAAACAGGCGGATATTGATACAGGTCAAAAGGCCGAAAGCACGCCCCTTCGCGCCGGAATGGCAACGTCACCGGCGCATTGGCCATAGGCGAGGTTGCCGGAACCCGGCCTTGTACGAGCAATCCAAAAGGTCGCTTTGGCGCCAGTCTCGAATTTCGGAAATGCCTGAGATGATGATTGACGCATTTGCAGCAGCCAATTCCATAAAACTTATCCGGAGCTGCTTGTGGTCAACTGGAGGCTAGCGCGTCTGACGCCGCTGCTACCCGCAGAAAATGTAAAGCCGAGTTCGGCGCAGAGGTTCAACATCGCGTGGTTTTCGATGAGAATGTCGCCAACCAGTTCGGATAGCCCGCGGCTGGCGGCGTATTCGATCAGTTTTTTCATCAGCAGCCGGCCAATCCCCCGGCGGTGAAACTCGCTGCGCACAACAACCGCAAATTCCGCACGGAAATTTTCGGGATCGGAGGCGAGCCTTGCGACAGCCAAGAGCAACTGCGGCGCGACTTCCTGATGCATGACAAGCGCCATTTCGCGGTCGTAATCGATTTGCGTGAAGCGGGCGAGCGCATCGGAACCCAGGTTGCGAATGGGGGTGAAAAACCGCATTCTCACGTCTTCGGGCGCAAGGTCGCGCACCAGTTGCGCGAGCTGGGAAGCATCTTCCGGTTTGATGGGGCGAATGGCAAGGCGGCTGCCGCGAAGCTGTTGCGCAGCTGCGCCGTCGATACGGATACGCGCATCCACCGCAATGACACCGCTGCTGTCGGCAACCAGCGGATTCAGATCGACGTCCGAAACCTCATCGAGATCGCAAGCGAGCT
>JANWHR010000056.1 GCA_025450355.1 Micropepsaceae bacterium | reverse complement strand
TTCGCGGCGAACAAAAATGCTGCGTTGCATCCGTGCCAGCGTACCGAAAAACGGCCAGCGGTTGACTTCGCTCTTTGCAATGAACGAAAGCGGCCATACTGCCGAGAGAATGGGAATATCCAACCACCCGGTATGGTTCGCAGCGAGCAGCGCGCCTCCGCGGACGGCCTGTCCGGAAATAAGGATGCGAATGCCAAATAACCGGCAGACAAAACGGTGATAGCGATGCGGCAGCGTGCGGCGCAGCGGCAGGTTCAGTCGTATCGCAAGCCACTGAAGCGGCAGCAGCAGAAATGTCACCGCAGCAAAGATTACAAGGATCGTGAACGCGCGAAGCCTGTCCATGCCGGATTGCTAACCGGAGCGTTCCACTTTTTTCCCGGCTTTCGGCACTCCATAAAGTTCCAGCCGGTGATCGACCAGCTCAAAACCCAATTCTTCAGCCACGCGACGCTGCAGCTTCTCAATCTCGTCATTCACGAATTCGATCACCCTGCCCGTCGAAATATCGATCAGGTGATCATGATGTTCGCTGATTTCCTCATACCGCGAACGGCCATCCCGAAAATCGTGCCGTTCAAGAATCCCCGCATCTTCGAACAGTTTCACCGTGCGATACACCGTTGCGATGGAGATATGCGGATCAACAGCCGCTGCCCGGCGGTACAATTCCTCGGCGTCCGGATGATCATAGGCTTCCGCCACCACGCGCGCGATTACCCGGCGCTGCTCCGTCATGCGCAGACCTTTGTCGAGACAAGCCTTCTCGATCCGGTTCAGCTGTTCCTGCGTGCGGTTCACATGACATCTCCGCGGCTCCAGGTTCCGGCTGATCGACCGCAACCCCTGGGCAGCTTACAGCATCACACGCGCGAATGGATACTCGGGCCATCTCAAACAAAAGTCAGGATGCCGGCAAATCCCTGCGCAGGATCAGCGCGTCAACGGGCTCATTGCCCGCCGAAACAAAATAGCCGGCCCGCCGGCCGGCTGTGCGAAAGCCCGCTTTGGCATAGAGCCGCACTGCCTCGCGATTGCTCTCCCTGACCTCAAGAAACACTCCGGAGGCGCCACGACGGATGACCTGTTCAATCGCCGCATTCAGCAGCAGCGATGCCAGTCCCTTGCGCCGTGCACCCGGCACCGTGGCCAGCGTCAGGATTTCCCCTTCTCCTCCAGCCGCGCGGGCGAGCAGACAGCTTTCAAAACCGCCTTCCGGTTGTGTCGCGGCGAGGAACCCGAACACCACATCGTCCTGCAGCAGCGTGCGAAAGCTGCGTTCGCTCCAATTCTGCTCAAAACAGCGCCCGTGAATCGAGGCAAACGCGGGCGCATCGGCCACGGCCGCCGCACGCATCCACATCAGCTTTGCGCGCCGGGAAGTCTCGCGTCGGGCGCGCGTAGGTATAACGGCCGCACCGGGCCCGAGGGCTGGAGAGCTTCGCAAGCCACCGCGACAAAAGCAGCGGTGGGTTGGCGAATGCCGCTGTCCACTGAATCGTAGCCAAGGTTGTGGAGCAATGGCTGCACGGCCGGAACCGCGGTTCCGGCGAGCAACAGCGCCGGTCGCCGGTTTTCCACGATCGCGGAGACCGCCTGCCCGACCTGCCCGATCGGCATCAGCTGCGGGGCAATCAGCAATTCACCGCCCTCCGTGATCGCCGCGACATAGACTTCTCCACGTTTGGCATCGGCAACGGCCAGAGCCCAGGCCGCTCCTCCGGCCTTGTTCAATGCTTCTACCGCCATGGTTTCCAGTGTGGTTGTTCCGATGGCGGGTATTTTCAGCGCGATCGCCATCGCTCTGGCGAAGGCAATGCCGACGCGTTGGCCGGTGAAAGTCCCCGGACCGGTCGTCACGGCAATGCGCTGAAGCGCCTGGAATTCCATACCTGCCTGGGTCATGACCCGCGCGACCATCGGCGCCAGAGCTTCGGCATGGCCCCGCAGCATCGCCTGATGTTCCTGCGCCAGAACGCACCTGCCCGAGACAACCGCTGCCGAACAGGCGCCAAGCGCAGTGTCAATCGCCAGGATATTCACGGTCTAGATGATTTTGCAGGCATCATCGAAGTCCAGCCGCCCGGCGCGGGGCCGCACGCCGGTTCCGTCTCCGTAGCCGAGGTTGCAGAGCAGATTTGATTTCACTGCAGTACCGGCAAAGAATTCGCGATCGACTCCCGTATTGTCGAAACCCGACATCGGACCACAATCCAGCCCCAGGGCACGTGCGGCCATGATGAAATAGCCGGCCTGGAGACTGCCACTGCGGAACGCCGCCTCCTGCAATTCCGTCGCGCTGCGCTTCTGCCAGGATTCGCGTGCGCCAGGCTTGGGACTGAGCTTTGGCATGAAGCGAAAGAATTCGAGATCATAGGCAATGATCGCGGTGGCCGGCGCCGCCATGGTCTGTTCAACGTTGCCGGGTGTGAGATACCGTTTCAGCCGTTCCTTGGCTTCCTTCGTCACTACGAACCAAAAGCGCGCGGGACAGATGTTGTTGATCGTGGGGCACCAGCGCATCAACTCGTAAATCTGCAGCAGGGTTTCTGGTGCGATTCTTTGGGCCATCCACCCCCGATGCGTGTGTGCGTTGCGGAACAGCTGATCCAGCGCGTCTGCGGCAAGCGGCTCACCCAATTGCCGGCTCTTCCGTTTGCGCGGAGTTGCGTAGCCGGCGTTCAATCGCGTCCCAGATCAGCGCCGCACCGTCTGCGCCACCAAACCGTTTCACTTCCTGAATGCCCGTTGGCGAGGTCACGTTGATTTCGGTCAGATAATCTCCAATCACATCGATGCCGGCGAAGATCAGGCCCCGCCGCCGCAGTTCGGGCCCGATCGCATTGCAAATCGCCCGGTCGCGTGCCGACAGATCGGCCGGCTCCGCTCGCCCGCCGACATGCATGTTCGAACGCGCCTCGCCCGGAGCGGGCACACGGTTGACCGCCCCGATGGCCTCACCATCCACCAGAATGATGCGCTTGTCGCCCTTGCGGACTTCCGGCACGTAACGTTGCACAACGACCGGCTCGCGGTAAAAAACCGTGAACATTTCCAGCAGCGCGTTGAGATTCTCATCGTCCGGCTTGAGCCGGAACACACCCGCGCCGCCATTGCCGTAAAGCGGCTTCAGCACGATATCCCGGTGCTCATCACGAAAGGCCCGGATCTCTTCGGGATCGGACGTGACGAGCGTCGGCGGCATCAGGCCTTCAAACTCCATCACAAGGAGCTTCTCGGGCGCGTTGCGCACTTGGGCCGGATCGTTGACCACCAGCGTTGCCGGATGAATGCGCTCCAGGACATGGGTCGCGGTGATGTAGGCCATATCGAATGGTGGATCCTGGCGCATCAGTACGACATCGGCGCCGGAAAGGCGGTAAACCGAACGTTCCCCGAGCGCGAAGTGATTACCCCGGACGTCGCGAACTTCCAGCGGCCTGACGCGGGCGGTCACTTCGGAATCGCGGAGTGAAAGGTCGCGCGGGCCGTAATAATAGAGGCGGTGACCGCGCGACTGCGCCTCGAGCGCCAGAGCGAAGGTGGAATCGCCCGCGATATCGATCCGCTCGATCGGATCCATCTGGATCGCGACGGTCAGACTCATCGGCTAGTTCAGGCGCCGCTTCAGGGCGAGGAGTGCGAACGCGGCCTCATTGACGATATCGTCAGCGCCGCTGCCGGCCTTCAGGCAACTCTCATAAGCCCGGCGGGCGGACGAGAGCGCACCCGCCGATTCCTGTATTTTGCCCAATTCCAGCCAAAGCACGCCCCTCCGGGGTGCGATGGTCGCCATGCGGCCCAGGATTTCCGCCGCCCGCGCCGGGTCGCGCAGCTTGAGCGCGCGGTTTTTGATGTTGTTCAGCAGGCGGAGCAAGACGTCCGCGTCGCTCACGGCCGTGAAGGCATCGGGCTGATCGGCTGAACCGGTCTCCCTGAAATGCAGAGGCGCGGCGTAGCGGGGCGCGCCCGGCGAGTCGCGGTCCACGATCGCTCCGCCATTGAATGGGTCAATGACCGCTTCGCTGCCCTTGACCTGGACCCGCAGCAGGAAGTGCCCCGGCGAGAACAGCCCGCAGGCATCAATACGGTTCGCCCGCGCCGCGTGAATATAAATGATGCCAAGCGCCACTGGCAGCCCGCGCCGGCGTTCAATGACGTTGAGAAAATCGGCACTTTCCGGATCATCGAAATTGGCCCGCTCGCCTTCATAGCCATAACGGCGGGTGATGATCGAGGCGAGCGCATCCGCCGCCCCCCCCGCATCGCGGATGAACACGAATTCCGTCCTGACGGCTTCCGCGATTTCGGCAAGATGGGCGCGGTAAGGCGCAAGTTTTCTGTCCGGCTGATCGAGCGCCGCAAGCTGCAGCGCTGCAGTGGCAAGATCATGCGGGCCATCACCGGATTGCCCCAGTTTCTGCAGATATTCCGCAGGCGAAGCTTCCGTGTCAGCCACAACGACCGAGCTCAACTGATTCATTCGTGATCCGCCATCCCAAACCCGTAGCGCGCCGGATCATCCTTCAGCAGCACGTAGTTTTCCACCCTTTTCACACCGCTCAGATTTCGCGCGTGCGCCACCACCCGATCCACTTCCGCCTGATTCTGCCCAATCCCCATGACATAGACTACGCCATGAACCACGTCCGTCGTGTAGTTCACATCCTTGATCGACCGGTCGGCAACAAGCGCCACCTCCAATTCCGTCTGTATGACGAAATCACCGGCGGCATCAAGCCAACCGGAGCGGTCCGTGACATCCATGTCGTTGTCAACCTGCCGCACACCCTGGATGCTCCACGCGATCCGCGTGGCCGTCAGCCGGTCCTCCGGCGATTCGACATAACCGGCCAGGTGAACACGCCCTTCCACAACAGTGGTCGATGCGCGCAGAAACAACCCGGTCGAATCGGCCACCAGCCTGGCGTCCAGTTCGGTTTTGATTCGCACATCATCGATCGCGTTTCCGATCGTCCGTTCCTGAGTCGCAACGGACACTCCGGCGACCCCGGCGGCCGCCCCGCCCGCGGCCAATCCAACACAACCGGAAAGCAATGCAGACGTTGACAGCAACGCGACGAAACCCAGCACCCGTGACACGATGGCTCTCTCCCGATCAAAAGCCCGGCCGCCATGCATCCCGGATGTGCCGGGGCCATTGGCGTGGCACGATCAGCATAATGTCAAATCGGACGGCTTTGTGGCGCAACCCCGGATTTGCGCGCAAATAGAGTTCTGCCGCACGTTCGATTCGGCTGCGCTGGCGGAATGTCACAGCTTCGGCGGCGTCGCGTTCGCCGCCGCGGGCCTTGACTTCAATGAAACAGACCGGTCCGCGTGGCGCAATCGCCACCAGGTCAATCTCGCCCGCAGGCGTTCTGACACGACGGCCAACGACCCTGTAGAATTTGCAGGCCAGCGCGAATGCGGCAAGAGATTCGCTCCGCCTGCCCCGTCGTTCCGCCACCCTTCGCTCATTCGTCGTGGCCACTGCGATCCCCCAACGCAAGCGCGCGCAAATAGACGTCGCGGCGCCGGCTTCCGGTTGCCTCGGCGACAAACCCGGCCGCCGCCTTCACGGGCATAAATGGCAAGAGCTTCCTCAAAAGAGAATCGATCCGGTTCGGGTCTGCGGCCGGCGCCTCCGTAGGCGGCCCGATCAGGACGACGATTTCGCCCTTCACCGGCGCTGCGGAATAAAAAGCCGCGAGCTCCACCACCGATCCGCGGCGCACTTCTTCATGAATTTTAGTCAACTCCCGCACCACGGCTGCCTCGCGGCCGCCAAAAACCCGGGCCATGTCGGCGAGTGATTCTGCCAGCCGGTGCGGCGCTTCAAAGATCACGAGCGTTCCGGGGATTGCGTGCAAGCCATGCAGGCTTTCGCGGCGTGCACCGGACTTGACCGGCAAAAACCCGGCGAAAAAAAAATGATCGCCGGGAATTCCGGCGGCGCTCAACGCGGCCGCAATCGCCGACGCTCCGGGGACCGGGAAGACCGGCAACCCCTCGTCACGAGCCGCCCGGACCAGCCGGTATCCAGGATCGGAAATCAGCGGGGTGCCGGCATCGCTCACAACAGCCAGGCTTTGCCCGTCGCGCACGCGTTGCAGCAATCTCGGGACCGTTCCGGCGGCATTGTGGTCATTATGGATCAGCAATGGCCGGCTGATGCCGTAGATCGACAACAGCCGTGCGGTCATTCGGCTGTCTTCGGCCACAATGGCATCGCAATTTCGCAGCACATCGAGGGCACGAAGTGTTATGTCGCGCGCGTTTCCAATTGGCGTGGCTGTTATGTAGAGTCCGGGCGCCAGAGGTTTGGAGGAGACCCATTCCTGTGAATCCGGGCGAGAATCGCCAGAGGGCGCCATGTCCGGCGGCTCCAATCAGGTAGAAAGCAAATGTTGTCCCGTTTTCTTGCCATTCCGGGCCTGATCGCGATAGGCCTTTCGCTCGCCTGCTGCCAACCGCCGCTGCGTCCGGCGCCGCCGCTGCCACCGCCGCCGCCTGTGATTGCTCCCATGATCATGGCCATGGCGCCACCCCCCCCGCCGCCGCCGCCCGCGCCCATGGATCAGTCGAATTTCTACCGTTTGCGCAACATGGCGCCGGGCGGCATTCCCGCCCGGGTCGCCCTGCTGCTGCCGCTGTCGAGTCCCTCGGCCGAAAACCGGGCGGTCGCCAACGCGCTTGAACATGCGGCAGAGCTGGCAATTTTCGATGCCCGGAACCCCGCAATCCTGCTGATGCCGCGCGATGACGGAGGCACCCCGGAAAAGGCCGCGGCGGCCGCTGCAAAGGCGATCAACGATGGCGCGGAAATTATCATAGGCCCGTTGTTTGCAGCCTCGGTCACAGCCGTTGCCCCGGTTGCCCGCGCGAAGCATGTCCCGGTGGTGGCGTTTTCCACGGACCGCTCGGCCGGCGGAAATGGCGTGTACTTGCTGAGTTTTCAGCCGGAAACGGAAGTCGCCCGGATCGTCAGCTACGCGACGTCGAACGGCCACAATGACTTCGCCGCGGCCATTCCGAATTCGGCCTATGGCGACCGAATCAATCTCGCGTTTCGGGATTCCGTGACGCGCGGCGGAGGCCGGATCGCCGCAGTGGAGCGATTCAACGAGCGGGCGGAACTCATTGGTCCGGCTGCGGAGGGATCAATGAAGACCGGCGCCGATGCCGTACTGATCGGCGAGGGCGGCGCGATGTTGCAGGCCGCCGCGCCTGCACTGGCGATCGCCGAAACAAGGGATCGGAAAGTGCAGCTGCTCGGCACGGGCCTATGGGACGATGTTGCAGTAACCCACCAGCCGGCCCTGATTGGCGGCTGGTTTGCGGCGCCGGCACCGAACGCGTTCACGGCATTCTCCAATCACTATCGCACCGTATTCAGGGCACCGCCGCCACGCATCGCAAGTTTGGCTTATGATGCGTTGGCGCTTGTCGCCTTGCTTGCCAAGGGACCACCCCATGCGCGGTTTACCGATGCCGCACTGACCGACCCCAACGGCTTCTCTGGAATCGATGGCATCTTCCGCTTTCACGCCGATGGCTCCGCCGATCGCGGACTTGCGGTGCTGGAGGTTGGGGCCAACGGCTTTATTGTGCGTGATCCCGCCCCCAAGGCATTCCCCCGGACGGGATTTTAGATCCATTCCGGTAGCGAACCGGCCAGTTCCTGAACCAGGCGATTCAGCACCAGCCGCCCAGGAGTGGTCGCCGCGAGCCTGCCTTGCTCCTTCCTGACCAGCCCCAACTGCTGCAAGGCCGATATGGTTTCGGCAGCCGGTACGATGTCCCAGCGCGTGACGAAGTCCTCAAGGTCCACTCCCTCGCGGAGACGAAGACCCATGAGCAGATGTTCCCTTGCCGCATCGTGCCGTGAGATTTCGGCCACCGAAAACCCCTGTCCGCCGGTTTCGATTTGCAATGCCCAGCGCTCAGGAAGCCGTTCCGATTGGGTTGCAGTCCGCCGGCCTTCCACCGTCAGCCTGCCGTGCGCCCCAGGGCCAACCCCCGCATAGTCGCCATACCGCCAGTACAGCAGATTGTGCCGGCTCTCCTGCCCGGTTCGGGCATAATTGGAGACTTCGTAGGACGCCAACCCGGCGCCAGCGCAAATTTCCTCCGTCACGGAGTAGAATTCCGCCGCGAGTTCCTCATCCGGCAAGATCATCTTGCCATTCCGATGCAGAGTTGAAAAAGCCGTTCCTTGCTCGATAGTCAATTGGTACAGCGACAGGTGTTCGGTGCCAAACGCCAGAGCGGTTTCGAGTTCAGCCTTCCAGTCGCAGAGTGTCTG
>JANWHR010000055.1 GCA_025450355.1 Micropepsaceae bacterium | reverse complement strand
GTCAATTGCGCACCGGGAAGCCTGAGGTATGCCAGGTCTGAGGAAAGCACGAAGCCATCCAGAAAAGAAAAGAGAAACGCGATGATCGCGAGGAATAAGGGCCTGCGAGATTCAGTAAACGGATTGAACAGGGCGCTGATGCCAATCAGCATCGTGCCCAAAACCACCCATGCGGCGGCAAAACCCTGAAGCGCCACGGCAGCGGCTGCCACGACCAATCCAGTGATGCCCAACGCTGCCGCGCCTTTTCGTGGATCGGGCAGGCTCAGCGCAATTCCCGTGACCGCCGCAACCAGAATCAGCAAACCATGCGCGGTGCCGAATCGGGGTGCAATGAGGCCGAAAGGCGAAAGCCCCACAGCGAGCGTGTAACCGGCGAACAACGCGCCAACCGCGACAATATAATCCAGCCGCCGCCGTGCGATGAACAGCAGGGCAAGCATGAGGCAGAGACCATCCAGGCTTTGGAAAATGTGGGAAAGCCCGAACCTCGTTAAACGCAGCATCGAATCGCTTTGCCCACCCCTGGGCGCATTGGTCAACGACAGCCGCGGTTCGCCTGCGGTGAAGGCGTGCTGGAAAAAACCGCCGTCGTTGACTTGCACGCGCGCGAAATCAACGTGGTTTCCAATTCGATCGGCAAAGGCGGTATCGGAAAGCGTCAGGCCTGCGTCGTCCTGACACTGAAAGACGATTTCGAATCGCAAATAGCCCGGGATGAGTGCGAGGGTGTTGATTTTTCCGATGTCTTCGCCCTGATCGGCGACCGGGCACATCCTGCCCTGACGGACCACCGCGAGATGCGCGAGAACGTAATCCGCCACCTGTTTGGTCGTCGGCACGGGCGTCCCCGGTGCTGCCAGGTTTGGCACTTCGGCCGCCGGCACCGAATAAAGCACGCGGACATTTCCGTCCTGCACGTTCCAGATGGCGTAGCCGGTGCTGCGTGTCTCGGCGAATGCGGGATGCACCGCGAGGAATGCCAGGCAGGCGATGGCCCAAAGCAGTTTCATCGCTCTGGGTTCAATCGCTCTGGCCGGAGGCGATCAAAATCTTCGCATTGGCACGCAGGAATTTCAGATTATCCTGTTCCGCCTTGCGCTGTGCAGCCTGCAGGTAATCGGAATAGACGGCTTCGCGTTTTGCTTCGTAAGTCGCAGGCTGGGGCGGCTGCCGATGCTCCATGACGATGACATGAATGCCGTCGCTTGCGCGCACCGGATCGGAAATCTCGCCGTCCGTGAGTTTCGAAGCAACATTAAATAATGCCTGGCCGATGTGCAGCTTTACGGCGAAGTCAAACTCATCCTCACCGCTTGTATGTCCCGAATCAACAAAACCGAAATGCTCCATGACAGCATCGAGCGGCGTGCCGGCGCGCAGCTGGTACACGGCTTCGGTGGCATCGGCCTGGGCCTGGCCGATTGTCTGGTCAACATCCTGATAGCTGCCCACGTGCAGCACGATGTCCCGGAACCGCATTTGCCCGTCGCCGAGATAATTGCTGCGATTGGCGTTGAAATACGCAACCAGGTCGCTCTGGGTCGGTGGCCGCTGCGCAAAGACGATCGAGGTGAGCGAATTCACCAACTCCATGCGGACTTCGTCGGACTGTTCCGGCAGGTCGAGCGCGAGCGCCCGTTGCACCAGCAATTCTTCGTCGATCATGTCGTGGAGGACCTGGCGCTTTTGCGCGACCGTCGTCTGGCTGAACGGCACGTTGGAAAGCTTTTCGGCCTGCGTGATGAAGTCGTTCATCAGAATGGGACGTCCATTGACGAGCGCGGCGTAACCCGCCGGCACGACGGTGACGGGAGGGGCCACCGGCGTGAACAGGTTGGCGAGCGCAAGCGCCAAACCCGTCGCGCCGCCCAGAAGCGGCAGGATGAATGTCCGGCCCGGACGCCGCGTCAGAATGGGCAAAATCCGGTCGATCAATTTCGCCTGGCCGTCGCTTGCGGTCTGGACCATGAAGCGCCTCTCAACTGGACTTGATCGCACGCGCCGAGGCAACGGCGGCCGGCGCGGCGTGGGAGATGCTGTGCAGCCAGATCGCCAGCGCCCGGATCCTTTCCAGCGGAATCACGCCGTACCAGGCGGGACAAACATGCGCCAGACCGTAGTAGATATTGTGGTAGATTGTGTTCTGATCGCCGCCATTGTTCCACACGTTGACCGTCAGGTTGGGCGCTCCGTAATCGGGGCTTCCCGAACCGTCAGGGCCGTGACAGTCGTAACACATGCCCTTCCCAAGAAAGATCTGACGTCCGGCGACCGCTGCCTCGGCCAGATTGGGCCGCTTGCTGAGCGCAAGGACATATTGGACCGCGTCGCCAATCTCGGCAGGCGTGAGAAGGCCCCTGAGGCCAAACGCGGGCATCTCGGCCACATTTCGAGCCTTCGGCTGGCGCGATCGGATACCGTAAAGCAGCGTCCGCTCGATGGCCGTCACGCTGTCTGTATCGTAGAGCCAGACTGAATCGGACAGATCGGGCGCCCCGGTTCGGACATTGCCCTTCAAGTCCGCTCCGTGACATGAGGCGCAACGCGCGCGGTACACGGGCTTCGCTTCCGCGATTGCAAAGCTGACAAGGTCCGGACGCCGGAGAACGTCTTCCGGGGCAAGCGAGAGAATCTGGTTGTCACGACGGTCCGTGGACCATCGCTCCCAGACCGCCGCGGCGCCGCCCAGCAGCGTGCAGGCAGCCAGCGCGATCAACAGACGGTGACTGAAAACAGGCATCAGGCGCGAAGCACTACTAAGCTCTACCAAGTATCGCGATGTGGGCTTATAGAGCAAAGTCAATACAGCGTGCAATTTCAACTGGTTTCGCCTGGTTTGGCGCGCTGCTGGCCGACGGAAATTGTCTCGTTTGACGAGGGATTCGGCCTAAAATATCGTATTGATACGCGACTGGTGCGATGGTTGGGCCGCCGGAGGATTGATGGACAAGTTGGTCGAGGATCGGGGCAGCCTGGGCTTCGGATCGAGCCGCGCCTACCGCTTTGTGAGTTCCCTGGTGTGGTTGTACGGGGCGTTCACCGTCGTGATCGGGCTGGCACTCTGCAGCGCCGCGCTGACGTCATTTGCCCCGGCCGCCGTCCGCGCACAGGCGCTGGAGACAATCGGCAGTGGCGAGGCAGGCCTGGTGCTGAGTACGCTGCTGATGGCGGTAACCATGCTGTGCGCCACTCAGGCCATGGCCGCCGCGCGCATCGCCGATGTCGAGTGGAACCCGTCGGTGCGCTTTTCGCTTCGCCGGATCGGCCCTGGCCCCGTCGCTCGCCAGGGCCAGGCGATCATCATCGCGTCGGGCGCGGTGGTAACCTGTTTCCTGTCCTGGCGGATGTGGCCCGCCGTCCAATCGGCTCCCACCGCCCTGGCCTCGCCCAATATCCTCGGCGCGCTCGCCATCGCCGTCGCGTTCTTTTCGCTGATCGGCGAACGCATGATGGCGGAATTTTCCGCGGTTCAGATGCCGGAGGCGCCCGCCCTTCGCCGCGCTTTGCTGATCGTGACGGTCCTTTTGGCGGCTGCCGGCGCACTGGAAATCGCCCGCGGCGCAGGTCTCCTTTGGGTGCGCTGGTTGTACCTCGCCGCGATGATCGCGCCGTGGATTGTCGCGGCGGAATTATCCTTGCGGGCACTCGGGCGGTTGTTTCTGCCGGCGCCCCGTCCGTCAGAAGCCACAGCCGTTGTGGACAGCCTTTTTATCGCAGCGTTGTCCGGCGGCCCACGCGCACCGGGCGCGTTGATCCGGGAGCAATTCGGGATCGATTTCACCCGCAGTTGGGCACTGTCTTACCTGATGTCCGCGGCCCTTCCTGCTCTTGTTGCAACGGCGCTGCTGTGCTGGGGACTTTCGGGTCTGAAGCTCGTTGGCCTCAGCGAGCGGGGCATTTACGAACGCTTCGGCGCGCCGGTTGCTGTGCTGGGGCCGGGAATTCATCTCCTGCTGCCCTGGCCGATGGGCATCCTGCGCCCGGTCGAATTCGGCACGCTCCATGAAATCAAGGTTGCAAGCAATGCGCCCGACAGCGAAGCACGCATTCCGGTCGAAGCGATACCACCGGCGAGCACTAACCATCTCTGGGATACGGCTGTTCCAACCGAAGCGGAATATCTGGTCGCCAGCGAAAGTCAGGGTGGAGCACAAGGTTTCCAGGCCGTCGATGCGGAAATTCATGTTGTCTATCGCACCGGCCTGACGGCCGCGGACGCAAAGCAGGCCGTGTATGGTGCCGAAACCGATCCTGCCACTCTGGTCAGCGAAGCATCGAGCCGTGTGGTGTCGCGCTATTTCGCTTCGCACACGCTGGAAATGGTGATGGGCGCACAGCGCGATGCTTTGGCGGAATCCCTGCGCGCCGCGTTGGCGCAGGACATCGCCGCCTATCATGCGGGCATCGAGATCGTTAGCGTTCATATTGAAAGCGTCCATCCTCCGGCGGGCGCAGCGGCTGCCTATCACCAGGTGCAGGCGGCCGAGATCAACGCCAAGGCCAGCGTATTCAACGAAACCGCCCGCGCGAAGCGCATGGCCGGGGTCGCGGACCAGGAAGCGCATGAACTGATTACGGCTGCCCAGGCGTCCGCAGATGAAAAAATCAACGCCGCCACAGCCGACGCCTATTTGTTCAACGCCGACCGCAAAGCGTATGCCGAAGGACAAAACTCCTTCATGATGGAGCGGACTTTCGCCGCAATGATTTCCGCTTTGCGTCAGGTCCGGCTGACCATCGTCGATAACCGGCTGACGCCGGCGCAGGCACCGGTCATCGATTTGAGGCCAACGGGGACTCCTGCACCGCCTGAGTCCGCTCCGGCAGCGCCGGCGGGTGCGGCCGCACCGGCAACCCCGGCCGCAAACGCGCCAGCGCCACCGCCGCCCGCTTCGCTGACACCCGGCGTCGAGGTGCCGAATTGATTTACCCCATCCACCACGCGCCGATCGTGCGCCGAATGACAGGTATCCCTCATGCAGTTTGATCATGACAGTCTGCATACAGAAGATCGGGAACGTTTCGCGTTTGGTTTGAGGATTGCAATCGCCGGTTTGATCCTTTTTGCGGCGATCTCGGCGGCGTGCGTTGTCATGGTGCCGGCCGGCGAAGCGCTGGTGGTCACGCGGTTTGGCAATCCGGTACGTGTGATCACCGACCCGGGGCTGAGGGTCAAACTGCCGATACCCATAGAGATGACCATCCCCATCGATCTGCGAATGCGCACGACCTCGACGGGTCTTCAGGACGTTGGCACGAAAGACGGTCTGCGCGTTCTTTTGCAAACTTATGTGGGCTGGCGGGTTTCGAACAATCCGGACCGTATCCGCCAGTTTCTCCGTTCGGTGCGCAATGAGCCGGACGAAGCCGCGGTTCAACTGCGCAGCTATGTCAGCGCGGCATTGCACATCGCGGCGAGCAATTTCGATCTCGCAGACCTCGTGAATATCGATCCCGCAAAAGTGCGGGTCGCCGCATTCGAACAGCAGGTGCAGGATCAGGTCGCGGCGCGCATGCTTCAGGTTTACGGAATCGAGATCAGCCAGATCGGCGTCGAGCGCCTGACGCTGCCTGCGGAAACGCTCACGGCAACAGTGGCGCGCATGAGGGCAGAACGCGAAACCGTCGCGGCCGCACGCACCGCCGAAGGATTAAGGCAGGCAGCGATCATTCGCGCGGATGCCGATCGCGATGGGCGCGAAGTGGTCGCCAAAGCCCGTGAGCAGGCAGCCGAAACCGAAGCCAACGCCGAGCAGCAATCGGCCAAAATCCGCGCCGACGCCTACAAGGGCGATCCCTCCCTCTATAACATGCTGCGCTCGCTCGACACGGTGAACAAGATGGTGGGCCGCTCCACTTCCATGGTGCTGCGCACCGACGCTGCGCCCTTCCGCGCCCTGGTCAACGGGGTGCCGGGCGCACAAGGCGCGCCGGCAGGCAAATAGAACCATGAGCGAGGTTCTTGAGCGCGATTTTGCTGTTGAGGATGCGGTCGAGTCCGTACCGCCGCCCGGACCAATCGCACAGTCGGTCGCGATCGGATTTCGCGCCGTTTACATCGTGACGATCCTGATGGCGGTGGTCTGGCTCGGAAGCAACATCCGGGAAATCGCCCCCGACAGTCAGGCCGTGGTGCTGCGTTTCGGCGACATCGTCCGGGTCCAGAATTCGGGTCTGTTGCTGGCCTGGCCGCGCCCCATTGAGGACGTGGTGCTGCTTCCCGGCCCTGACCGCCAGCTG
>JANWHR010000054.1 GCA_025450355.1 Micropepsaceae bacterium | reverse complement strand
TTGTCTTCCAGTCCGCCGTCTTCGGCATACAGGGTATAGAATTTGCCGTAACCCGGCGCGCCTCTGCGGTTGAAGTCGGGATGAAAGGCAAAACTCAGGAAACCGACTTCGCTGTTTGCGCCGCCATCGGCAACAAAATGCGGCGTTCGCGCGGCAGCGATGTCGAGAAAAGGCGCGGTCACCAGTTGGCCGCCGCGGATCACGTAGATTTTGCCGCGCATATCGTTCACGAACAGGCGCCCGGAACCGTCACCGGCATGAAAAAGATAATCGATCCGCGCGAGCGGCGGACTTTTATCGCTCGCGGGAACCGTGACGAAATCGGCGAGATCGATCGCCAGGTTGGAGTCGGCCACGCGTGGAATCGCAGGAGCAGGAAAACCTGAATCCTGCTGGGCTCCGGCTGCCGCCGCACCCGTCAATCCAATAGAAACGCTTGCCGTCAAAACGAGTACGCCGGTCCGCCCTAATGCCATTGCTGCACTTCCCGGACTACATGCAAACCACCCATATTAACCACAGAATGACTGTGCTGCTTTGAAAATGAAACTGGTGTTTCGTGAGAAACAGGTGGGCCCGCATTTTCGTACCGCGGGCGTCTTTGCCCGCATCTTTTGCTACTTGAATCCGTGGTTTTCGCCTTCAAACCAGCCGTGACGGTTTTTCTTGCAATGATGTCACTTGGTCCCCATTGGAATCGCTGTTTTCATTGTGCACGGCAAAGGATTTGCGCGGTGGTTTTCGGTCAATGCCGCTCGGCGGCGTCCGCGGGCTGCCCAAAGCCGAATGGCTGGGGCGCGGGCGCAATGGTGCGCGGCGGCGCGGCGCCACGCGGCGGCGTTTTTCCCGGCCGCTCGATGGCCGTTGCCTGTGCGAGCAACGGGCCCGGGTCCAGGGGCACCGTCTTCAATTGCTCCTGCGCATAAAGGCGCGCCTGATTGTCATAGCGGTTGGCCCCGGAATTCCGGGAATTGCCAAACGGCACAATGCTGTCCACCTGCCATTGGCCATTCCGCGGCCAGGTCGAGAAGAGGATCAGCGAGTCGCCCGATTGCGCATTCGATCGCCCGGCCCTGCGCACATTGGGCCGAAGTTCGATGTCGCGCAGGGCATCGGGCGCGCCGGCCAGTGGAAGATCCACATCATCCCGCTTCAGCCGGTTGAGTTCACCCCATTCGGGATCCAGGCGCGCGAACTGCGACAGAAGCGATGCGGCGGTTGAGCGCAGCGCCGCCACCGGGTCGGGGCGCGGCAGACCCAGCGCAGAGGCCTGCAGCAATGGCGCCGCGGTCATCACCGCGAGCGCCGCCGCGCGATTGTGCGAATCCGTACACAGATCATAGCGCCGCAGGTCTTCGCCGGCCTCTTCCAGCAGCGGATCGCCCGCGTAATTGCGCTCGGCCAGATCCTTGATCACCGCGGCGAAATCCGAATCCGCCGCAAAACAGGAATCATATTTGAACGCCCGGAATGCCTCCGGCGTAACCGTGCGGGTTGCGGAGAGCAGGGCGATGGCCCGTCGCGTGCGGTTGTTCACGCCGGTTTCAAGGCCCATGGATGCAGGGAATGCGTCCGGCTTGAGGTTGTAGGGGTCGGAGGTGAAGCGGAACGGTGTGGCGTTGGCGGCGACAATGAATCCGCTGGCCGGCGCCACCAGCCGCGGAGCCGGCTGCGCCGGCAGATAGCTGGTCCACAGATCGGCGGAGATATCGCCAGGCACCGGCTGCGTCCAGTCGTAGCCGGGCGGGCGGTTCGGGAAGGCGCCGTTGTACCAGGCGGCGATGCGCCCCGTGCGATCCGCATAAACAAACGTCAGCGACGGAATGTCGCCAGAGGCGAGCGCAGCCGTGAAGCCATTGTAGTCCTGCGCCTTGTTGAGCCGAAAAAAAGCCTCGACGCCCTTCAGGTCATCCTGGCCTGCATAGCGCAACGCAAATGCGCCGCGGGAAGTGCGGAAAACCGGTCCGTGTACGGAGCGGAGTAATGGCCGCCGCAGAACCACGCGAATGGGACCCCAGATCCGCGCCACCACCCGGCTCTGGCGGGCTTCGAGATTCCGCCAGGCGCCATCGAACCAGTACTGGTTCGGATTGGCCGGGTTGATTTTGAGCGCATAGATATCGGAGAGGTCCGGATGGTTGGCGGCGATTCCCCATCCCCCGTTCGGTCCAGCACCGGCGAGCAGGAGTGGGGATCCCGGGATCAGCCCGCCTTCGCGATTCCACCCCTCGCCGGAACTGACGCGGGCTTCATACCAGGACCACGGACCGCCAAACGGTCCCTGCGGGTTGATCAGCAACCGCGTCGCCCCGTCGGAGGAATGCGCTGGTGCAATCGCGGCGGCAAGCGCGCGCTGCCGGGACGTATCGCCGGCTGTCTTTTGCGGATTTCCGGCGAAGAGTGCCCGCAACTGACCGTCCAACCCGTAGAGATACGGCAGCCGCAGCATGAAGAGCGCCACAATGTCCTGGGCTTTTGCCGGCGCGAATCCCGCCAGTACTTCGCCCCGGTGTTGCGCCCCATAAAGATTGAGACCCGCCACGTAACCGTCGAGCAGCGCGCGGGTATCGGGCGAGAGATCCGTCTCATAACGGGCATTGATCGCATTCCAAATCCCAAGGACCTGCACGAAATAATCGTCTTCAGCCGCGCGGGCACCATCAACGGTTGCAAGCTTGCCGCGCGCCGAGAGCAGCGCCCGCTCGATCGTAGGGAAATCATCTTCGGCATGCGCGTAGGCGAGGCCAAAGGCGACGTCGGCATCGCGCGTGCCAAAGATATGCGGTACGCCGAAGCGGTCGCGGATGATCGTTGCGTCATATTTGGCCGCCGCGGCCAGCGCCGGCCGCGTGTCGAACCAGCTCAACCGGTCTTCGTTCGCCGCGAAAAAGCTGAAGAAAGCAATCGCGGCAAGCAGAAGTAGTAGGCCCGTGGTGCGCAGGATCATTCCGGGATTGCCCGCGAATTCCGCGCTCCTTGATAGGACCGCCGGTTCCATTTGTCATCGCCGGAGCAAATTGATGCTCGCGGGAATTTGAGCTTGGCGGGACGGCGGCTTTCGCCCGATAATCGGGTTCTGCCGTGCAGGTTTACACTGAAGTGCTTACACTTCGGCCGGTTGGGCCTTAGAATGCAGCACGGGTAAGCGGGTTCGAGTGACATGACTCCGAAAAAACAAAGACGGCTGGCGTTTGCCATAACACTTCTGCTTGCCGGCGGGGGCGCCGCGGCATTGGCGGTCTATGCTCTCCAGGACAACGTGCTGTTCTTCTACAGCCCCAGCGACATCGCCGCCCATCCGGAGAAAGTACCGGAGGGCCGGGCGTTCCGCATCGGCGGATTGGTGGAGCAGGGAAGCGTGAAGCGCGACCGTGGGCTGGAAGTGGATTTCACGGTGACGGACGGAAAAAATGCCGTGCCCGTGCGCTATTCGGGCGTGCTGCCCGATCTGTTCCGGGAGGGCCAGGGCGTGGTCGCGCTGGGCACGCGCGGGCGCAATGGCGTCTTCACGGCGAGCGAAATCCTGGCCAAGCACGACGAAAAATATATGCCCCCTGAAGTGGTGGACGCGTTGAAACGATCCGGACACTGGCAGGAAGGCCAGGGAAAGACAGGCAACTCGTGACTGGAGAACTCGGACAGCTCGCGCTGTGTCTGGCGCTGGCGCTCTCGCTGATGCAGGCCTTTTCGGGATTTTTCGGAGCCGCGCGCGGCAATGCGCGGGTGATGGCCATGGGACGCGGCGCTGCGTTGGGCAGCTTCGTCTTCATCGCGCTTGCCTTCTTCACCCTGATGTTCGCCTATGTGACTTCCGATTTCTCGGTCATGGCGGTGGCGGAAAATTCGCATACTGCGAAACCGTTGATCTACAAAATTACCGGCGTGTGGGGAAACCACGAAGGCTCCATGGTGCTGTGGATGCTGATCCTCGGCATCTACTCTGCCGCGATCGCCCTCACGCAGCCTGACGGCACGCATCCAAACGCGCGATTGGGCTCGAACGCGCTCGGGGTTCAGGCGCTGATTGCAATCGCCTTTCTGATTTTCATTCTGCTGACCTCCGATCCTTTCCTGCGGCTTTATCCGCCGCCCTTTGAAGGGAACGGTCTCAATCCGCTGTTGCAGGATCCGGGGCTCGCCTTCCATCCACCCCTGCTCTATCTCGGCTATGTCGGATTGTCGGCGTCGTTTTCCTTTGCGGCGGCGGCGCTGCTGGACCGCCGCAACGATGCAGCCTGGGTCCGGCGCGCCAGACCTTTTGCGATTGCCGCCTGGACGGCGCTGACGCTCGGCATCGCCGCCGGTTCATGGTGGGCCTATTACACGCTGGGCTGGGGTGGGTTCTGGTTCTGGGATCCGGTCGAGAATGCCTCGCTGATGCCCTGGTTGATCGGAACCGCACTGATCCATTCCATGATGGCGACGGAGCGAACCGGCGCCTTCAAGAGCTGGACGCTGCTGCTCGCGATTGCAGGCTTTTCCTTCAGTCTGATCGGTACCTTCCTGGTGCGTTCAGGTGTGCTGAATTCGGTGCATGCCTTCGCCAACGATCCGCGGCGCGGGCTGTTCATCCTGATGATCCTGTTTGTCGCGATCACCTCGCCGCTTGTGCTCTTCGCCTGGCGTGCGCCAAAACTCGCGCCCGGAGCGGCATTCGACGTGGTGAGCCGGGAAACCGGAATCCTGTTCAACAACCTGCTGCTTACGGCGGCGGCGGCGACGATTCTCATCGGCACGCTTTATCCGCTGGTGCTCGATGCGGCCGAAGGGATCAAGATTTCGGTCGGACCGCCTTATTTCACGGCAACGGTCATTCCGATGATGGCGCTGCTGGCCATGGCGATGCCCTTCGGGCCGATGCTCTTGTGGCGCCGCGGCGACGTGAAGGCCAGCGCCTATACGCTGCGCTATCCGTTTGCTTTCGCGGTGCTGGCGTTGATTCTCGCGCTTGCCATTGCAAGGCCATTTTCGGTCCTCGGCGCGGTTGCGGTCGGACTGGGTGTCTGGCTCATCGGCGGTTCCATCACCGATGTCCTGCGCCGCGCCGGCGATTGGCGCCGTTTGCGGCTGCTGCCGCCAACCGCCTTTACTTCGGCTTTGGCTCATGCCGGTCTCGGCGTGGTGGCGCTTGGCGTCGCCGGTGCCGGAATCTGGAAAGATGAAGCCATCCAGGTGATCAGCCCGCATCAGACCATGCAGGTCGGAGGCTATACGCTGCGGCTTGAAGGGACGGAGCGGGTCCAGGGACCGAATTATATCGCCGATCGCGCCGAGATTACGGTGCTTTCCAAAGGTCAGGTGATCACGGTGGTGCATCCGGAAAAGCGCAGCTATCCGGTGGAGCAGCAGGCGACCACCGAATCCGCGATTCGCACAACTGGCATCGCCGACCTCTATATCGTCCTTGGCGATCCCCGGGGTGGCGGCGGCTGGGTGGTGCGCGCCTATTTCAACCCGATGGCGCCATTCATCTGGCTGGGCGGAGTCATCATGGCCCTTGCGGGAATGACGGCGTTGGGTGCGCGGGTTGCCGCGGCGCTACGGACGCGGCGGCAGGCGACGGGACTCGCGGCAGAGCCGGCCGAATGAAGAGGCGGTATTTTACCAGGTTCGGCTGCGCCCCGCTGATGCTGTTGGCCCTGTCCGGGACGCCTGCCTTTGCTGCGGGTGAACAGCCGGAGGAAAGCACCTATGTGGCCCCCCTTGCCAATCCGGTTCTGGAAGCGCGCGCAAGGGCGCTGCAGAAGGAACTTCGCTGTCTGGTCTGTCAGGGAGAATCGATCGACGAATCGAACGCGCCGCTCGCCGCAGATTTGCGCCGGCTGATCCGGCAGCAGATGCAGGCGGGACAATCGGACGATCAGATCAAGGCTTTCCTTGTGGCCCGCTATAGCGCCTTCGTGCTCATGAAACCACCGGTCCGCCAGGACACCTTTTTGCTTTGGTTTGGGCCGATGCTTCTCGTATTGGCCGGAGCGGGGGCGATTGGCGTTATTGTGGCGCGGTCGCGCCAACGCCTCGGCGTGGACGAGATCGCCACTGATCTGCCAACGGAAACACCGCAAGGTTACTAACAATTAAAGTTAGTGACATAGACAGGAAAGAGTTCAGCCTTAAATTGGCAACCAGCTTTACAGGCTGCCTGAATCCTAACCATGGGAAATCCGCAATGACCGACAATCTCGAATCCAAATCGACCTCTCCACGCAAGCGCACGGGCCGTCTCGCCGCAACGGCTGTGGCTGTGGCGGCACTGTCCTTTGCCGCCGGGGGGTTTGTCTTCACCCACACCGCTGGCGCAGAGCATTCCGGGGCGGTGTCCGCCTATTCGGTGGTGCGCCTGCCTGCGGAAGGGCTGCATGAAATTGCTGCCGTCACGAGGCAGACGGTCAATCCCACTCCGCGTCTGGTGGAGCAGGGCTCGCCCTTCAGTTTTGCGGATCTCGTCGAGCATGTCAGCCCGGCCGTCGTGACCGTGGTGGTGGATCGCGAGACGGCGGAGCGCGGCGGTGGCAATGGCGGTGGCGGTGGCGGCAACCTGGACGACATTCCGGCGCCGTTCCGGGATTTCTTCCGGCAGTTTGGTCAGGGTCAGGGTCAGGGTCAGGGTCAGGGTCAGGGCGGCGGTGGCGGACGCAATCGTCCACAAACTTTCAAATCCGAGGCCATGGGTTCGGGATACATCATCGACCCGACGGGCTACATCGTCACCAACAACCACGTCATCGAGGACGGCAAAAAGATCACGGTGAAGCTGCCGAGCGGCCGTGAGTTCCAGGCGCGTCTCATCGGCACCGACAAGGACACCGACGTGGCGCTGTTGAAGGTGGATGGCGTCACCGACCTGCCGACGGTTCAGTTTGGCGACGATCACCATCTGCGCGTCGGCGACTGGGTGGTTGCGGTGGGCAACCCCTTTGGCCTTGGCGGCACGGTGACGGCAGGCATAGTCTCCTCGATTGGCCGCGACATCGGAAGCGGTCCGTACACGGATTACCTCCAGATCGACGCGCCGATCAACCAGGGCAATTCGGGCGGTCCCACGTTTGATCTCTCGGGCCGGGTCGTGGGCATGAACACCGCGATCTTCTCGCCTTCGGGCGGATCGGTCGGTATCGGCTTCGCCATTCCGGCGTCGACCGTAAAGTCGATTGTCGATCAGCTTCGCGAGCACGGCAATGTCGCGCGCGGCTGGCTCGGGGTGCAGATTCAGAGCCTCACGCCCGACATGGCGGCGAGTTTGGGCGTGAAGAGCGCCAAGGGCGCGATTGTGGCCAACGTTGTGGACGACAGTCCCGCCTCGAAGGCCGGTTTCCGGCAGGGCGACGTCGTGGTTTCACTGAACGGCGCGGGCGTCGATGACAACAAGGACCTGACCCGCAAGGTGGCAGGTCTGAGGGTCGGCGACAAAGCGCAGTTCGGAATCCTGCGGGACGGCCAAAAATACAGCCTGCTCGCGACCATTGCGAAACGCGATGAGGAACAGCTTGCCAGCGCCGATCATCCGGCTGCCCCTGATCGCGCCGACCGTGGTGCGCGTGTGGCCAGCACCAATGCGCTGGGCCTCGGGCTATCGGCCCTCACCGACCAGGCGCGCGAGCAGTACAACATCGACGACAAGACGCGCGGCGTCGTGGTCTCCTCCGTCGATCCGAACAGCGAGGCAGCCGACAAGGGTTTCCGCGCCGGTGACGTGATCGTGGGCATCGGCAATCGCAATGTGCGCACGCCGACCGACATCGAAGAGGGAATCGCGGAAGCGAAGAAAGCCGGCCGCGAGACCGTGCTGCTTCTGGTTGCCGGCGATCAGGGCCAGCATTACGTCGCCCTGAAGGTAGCCAGGGGCTGATTGTTCGCCGCCGCCCCGTCCGGGCGGCGGCACTCCGACCATCGGCGGCGGTTCAGTTGCCCTCCCCGTCGCCGCCGCCGCTGGTCCTCCTCCAATGTCAACTCACCAGCAGGGGCATGT
>JANWHR010000053.1 GCA_025450355.1 Micropepsaceae bacterium | reverse complement strand
GGCTTCATCTACCACGCCCGCGACCTCGCCGTGGCGCGCGCCAAGATCGAGGACGCCGCGGTGGTGCTGGCCTCGGCGACGCCGTCGCTGGAGAGTTTCGTCAACGCGCGCAGCGGCCGCTACGAATGGCTGAAACTCACACACCGGCATGGCGGCGCGCAACTGCCCGAAGTGCGGCTGATCGACCTGCGCGCAAGCCAGGGCGAGCCGGGGCAGTATCTGTCGCCTGCGCTGCGCGAGGCGCTGGGCAAGGCACTGTCCGCGGGCGAACAGTCGCTGCTGTTTCTCAATCGCCGCGGTTATGCGCCGCTGACCCTGTGTTCCATCTGCGGCCACAAGGAATCATGCCGGAACTGTTCCGCCTGGATGGTCGAGCACCGGGGACGCGGGTGTCTTGTCTGTCATCACTGTGGCCAGGTCCGGGCGATCCCGAAATCCTGCACCGTCTGCGGCGCGGAAAATTCTCTGATCGCCTGTGGTCCCGGCGTGGAACGCGTGGAAGAGGAATTGCGCGCAGCGTTTCCGGCGGCGCGCGTGGCGATTGCATCCAGCGACACGCTCCAGGATGCGGCAAAAGCCCGCGACTTTATCCGCGCGTTCTCCGCGGGCGAGATCGATGTTTTGATTGGCACACAGATCGTGGCGAAAGGTCATCACTTCCCGAACCTCACGCTGGCGGGCGTGGTGGACGGCGATCTCGGCAGCGGCGCCGGCGATCCGCGGGCGGCAGAGCGGACCTTTCAGTTGCTGCATCAGGTGGCGGGCCGCTCGGGGCGCGAGAGCAAACCGGGGCTGGTGCTGATCCAGACGCGCAATCCCGGCGATCCGGTGATGCGGTCGCTGGCTGCGGGCAGCCGCGACTCCTTCCTCGCCGAGGAGATCGCGCTGCGCGAACGCGGCGTGATGCCGCCATTCGGGCGGCTGGCTTCGCTGATTCTGGCCGGTAAGGATGCCGAGCTCGTGCGCTCGACCGGGCGCAAACTTGCGGCATCGGCGCCGAAGGCGAGCGGGCTTGCCGTATGGGGTCCGGCGCCGGCTTTTTATCAGCTGTTGCGCGGCCGCACGCGCGAGCGTCTGCTGGTTCATGCGACGAAGAACGTCAATGTGCAGGCTTACCTGCGCGCCTGGCTGGAAGCGGTAGAAATTCCCCGCAGCGTCCGCCTCACCATCGACATCGACCCGATGAGTTTTTACTGACGGTCCGGCTACGCTGCGATCTGATCCGGGCCCGCTGTGTCTGCGAGGCTCCGGGACCATCCGCAGCACGTTCCGGACAAACGTGCGTACCTGAAGAGGTTATTATGTTCCTATTTTGTTCCAATTACGATAAGCTGGGGATCGCGCAAACGACAAAGCCAGCAATCCAAGAATCAGCCTATGAAAGAAAGGAGCGGGGATTCGGATTTGATGAGCAAAATCGAAATTGGAATTGAGCGGTCCGTACCGAGCAGCGTCGGGACTATTCACGACCACCAAACCGACCTTCCACGTATTGCGAAAGACGCGAAGGCCATCGCCGACATTGAGGCGACACTGCCACAATTAAACACATCGCATAGGTTGTACGGTGCTGACTCACGAGACTTGGAATTTGTGCCATCGAACTCGATCCATCTCGTGGTGACGTCGCCGCCATACTGGACCCTCAAGAAGTACAAACAGGCGCCCGGCCAGTTGGGGCACATTGAGGCTTACGACGACTTCCTTAGAAATCTCGACTTGGTTTGGGCTCACTGTTTCCGGTGTCTGGTGCCAGGCGGGCGGCTCGTCTGTGTTGTTGGAGACGTCTGTCTCTCCCGCCGTGAAAACAAAGGTGAGCATACGGTCGTTCCGTTGCATTCCAGCATTCAGGAACATTGCCGCCGTGTCGGATTTTCTAATCTCGCCCCGATCATTTGGCACAAGATAGCCAACGCGGCTTACGAGGTGGAAGGGAACGGGGGAGGATTTTTGGGAAAGCCATATGAGCCCAACGCGGTGATAAAAAACGATATTGAATATATTCTGATGCTTCGCAGGCCAGGTGGATATCGAAGTCCCTCCCTACCAACGCGCATCATGTCGGTAATTCCCGCCAAGAAGCACAAGCTCTGGTTTCAGCAGATTTGGACCGGAGTGACGGGGGCATCGACAAAGGATCATCCGGCGCCTTTTCCGGTCGAAATCGCTGAGCGCCTGATCCGCATGTTCAGTTTTGTGGGGGATACCGTGATGGACCCGTTTTTCGGGACTGGCACGACGACCGTCGCGGCTATTAGGGCCGGGCGCAACAGCATCGGAATCGAAATTGATCCGCAATACCTGGACTATGCGGAAAAGCGAATTGAACAGGATACGGGAAGCCTGTTCGGCCGGGCGACGATCACCAGGCAATGATCGATGTCGACCATCTCCTGTCGGACGCCGTTCGGCATTTTTGGCGTACTCGCTCCGCCCAGCGCGACAGGCAGGGGAGCAAATCCGGATCGAAAGATGCCGGGGAAAGAAGTGCCGTCACAGGAGGCAAGCACGCCGATGGATTCGTGCGCTTGATAGCGGCGATTGTGGAGAATGCTGAACTTCCCAATTGGAAGCTGCGCGTCCACACCACGGTCAAAAAGCACCGAACGCTTCCGGGTTATTTTCGTCCCTGCAAGGAATGGGATGTGGTCGTACTGAGCGACAACGATCTGATCGCGGTCGTAGAGGTCAAGAGCCAAGTTGGCAGCTTTGGGAATAACTTCAACACCCGCGTTGAGGAAGCGCTTGGAAACGCGTCAGATTTCTGGATGGCCTACAGCAAGGGCATTTTTGCGCCGAGCACGAGGCCCTGGCTTGGCTACTTGTTCATGTTGGAGGAGCGCGCGGCCAGCTTGCGCTCGACAAAATCGGTCAGGCTGGAGCCATACGCCGTCGATCAGGCATTTCAGGAGCTGAGCTATGCAGATCGATACCAACTGGTTTGTTCCCGGATGGTCCGCGAGCGACTCTACGATTCAGCGTGTTTTTTCACGAGCACTTCGACTCAAGGAATGCTCGGCAAGTTTGCACAGCCAAACGCGGAATTAAGCATTCGGAATTTCGCGGTATCTCTTCACTCCCGAGCCGCGGCCTTTGCAAAGGTAAAATGACAAGCAACCCGGCTGCGCGATGGTCTACGACAGGGCTGCGGCAGCGGCGCGGAGGGCCTCGGCCATGATTTCCAGCGGCTGCGCGCCGGAAAATGAGATGGACCCGATGCGAAAATCGGGCACGCCGTGAACGCCGCGGCGGTACGCGTCCGCCTCGGCGGCGACGATTTCATTTGTGCCCTCAGCCGTATCGAGAAATACCGCGGTGGCACGCTCGTCCAGACCCGTAGAGGCGGCGATTTGCGCAAGTACCGCGCATGAGGCGAGGTCGCGTCCCTCGGTGAAATAAGCCAGGAACAGCCGCTCCGCGAGCCCATCGGTATTGTGACCCGTATGCGATGCCCACCAGATGAGCCGATGCGCGCGCCTTGTATTTGGCGTGCGCGTGATCCGGTCGTAGTTGAAAACGGCTCCGTCCGGCTTGCCGGCCTCAACAACGCGCGCGTCCAGACGCTGGCTGTTCTCCCAACTGCCGAATTTCGCGATTCTGTAGGCGCGCCGGTCGATACCCTCCGGCGGAAAGTCCGGGTTGAGCTCGAACGGACCCCAGCTGATGTCAAGGTGGACCTCCTCGTCCAACTCGCGCGACAGATGCGACCCGGCGCGCGCCAGCCGCCGCTCGCCAATGAAACACCACGGGCAGATGAAATCGGACGTGATGGAAATGGGGATGTGAATTACTGAAACTCCCGCACATCCGCGAGGTGGCCGGCGATGGCCGCTGCGGCGGCCATGGCGGGGCTCATCAGATGCGTGCGTCCGCCACGGCCTTGCCGGCCCTCGAAATTGCGGTTCGAGGTTGAGGCGCAGCGCTGGCCCGGCTCCAGCCGGTCGGCGTTCATGGCCAGACACATCGAACAGCCGGCTTCGCGCCATTCGAATCCGGCCTCCAGGAATACGCGGTCAAGCCCTTCCTGTTCGGCCTGCTCTTTCACCAGACCCGAACCGGGCACCACCATCGCGCCGACATGCGGCGCGACCTTGTGTCCGCGCTAGAGTTCATGTTCGACGATTATCGCTGCCTCCCGCAGATCCTCGATGCGCCCGTTCGTACACGAACCAATAAAGGCGCGGTCAATGCGGATCTGCTGCAAGGGGATGCCGGGCCGCAAGTCCATGTAAGACAATGCCCGCAACATGCCCTCGCGTTTGTTGGTATCGCGCTCGGCGGCCGGATCGGGCACGGCGCCCGTGACTGGCAGGGCCTGTTCGGGACTTGTGCCCCAGGTCACCATGGGGACAATCCCGGAGGCATCGAGCTGCACTTCGGTGTCGAAATGCGCGTCGCTGTCGGTCTTCAGGGTTCGCCAATACCGGATGGCGGCTTCCCAGGCGCCGCCTTTGGGCGCACGCGGGCGGCCGCGCAGGTAATCGAAGGTGGTGTCGTCCGGCGCGATCAGGCCGGCGCGCGCACCCGCTTCGATTGACATGTTGCAGACCGTCATGCGTCCTTCCATGGACAACGCGCGGATCGCCTCGCCGGCATATTCGATGACGTGCCCCGTTCCGCCCGCGGTGCCGATCTTTGCAATGATGGCAAGGATCATGTCTTTCGCCGTCACGCCAAGCGGCAGCCGGCCATCGATGCTGACGCGCATGTTCTTCGCGCGCGTGGTCAGCAGCGTCTGGGTTGCCAGCACATGCTCGACTTCGGAAGTGCCGACACCAAACGCCAGGGACCCGAAGGCGCCATGCGTTGCGGTGTGCGAATCGCCGCAGACGATGATCAGCCCGGGCAGAGTCCAGCCCTGTTCCGGCCCGATGATGTGCACGATACCCTGGCGGATGTCGTTCATGCCGAAGAATTCGATGCCGAACTCGCGCGCGTTGTTCTCGAGCGTGGCGACGCTGAAGGCCGATTCCGGGTCGGAAATGCCGTGCCTGCGATCGGTGGTCGGCACGTTGTGGTCGGCGACGGCAAGTGTCATTCCGGGCCGCCGGACTTTCCGTCCGGATTCGCGCAGACCCTCGAAAGCCTGCGCGCTGGTGACCTCATGGACAAGGTGGCGATCGACATAGATCACGCTGGCTTCGCCGGGCGCTTCGTGCACCAGATGGTCTTCCCAGATCCTGTCGTAAAGCGTTTTGCCGCTGCGCGCGTTCATGCCCAAAAGTCCTTAACTGCGGGAAGCCAATGAACATAGCTATTGCCGCGGCTCAAGAGCTTTGAATCACCGGATCGTGTTTGCTACCGGCCGCTGAAATAGAGCACGGCCAGAATAATCAGCACCGCGATGAACTGCGCCAGCACCCGCATGCGCATCAGCCGGTTCGACCAGTTGCGCGAAACTTCACCTCCGGCCCACAGCGTGTACAGGCCAAACATGAGGATAATCGCCACCACGGTGACGGCAATGGCGACCAGGAAATTTCCCGTCATCGGTCAGTTCTCCGCATACACAGGCTAGGCGATGGGCTATAGGACATTTGCAGATATTACAGGATGTTCCGGCAATCAGGATTGCAACCAAATTTCCGGTCAAACGCTAGATTTCCGGTGCGGGATAAAGGATGCGAGAGGAACAGGCCATGGGAAAGAGCCGCCAGGCAGATGCAAAAGTGAAGCTTTGGACGGGCGCCGCGGTGGTTTTTGCCCTGTGGGGGTCGCTCGCGCTGGCGCAGCCGACGTTGCCGCTGCCCGCACCGGGAGCGAAGCCTGCGCCGCCCACAACCGTCCCAAATGATGTTGCAGCCAAGGCGCGCGCTGCCGCTATGGCCGCCAAGGCCAATGTGGACGTTTCTGAGGCGTGGACGCGGGCAACGACCAATGCCACGAGCGCGCCGGTCTATCTGCACATCGTCAGCGCAAAGGATCCGGACCGGCTGATCAGCGTCGACTCGGCCATGGCGAAATCGGTGGAATTGCGTGAAGACACGCCCCAGGCGCAGGGGCGCGTCATGCCGGCGCCCGCAATCGATATTCCCGCCGGCGGGACGGTCAATCTCGGGCCAGGCGCGCGTTATTTCGAGCTGGTGGGGTTGAAAGCGCCGCTGAAAGAAGGCGACAGTTTCCTGATCACGCTGCATTTTGACAAGGCCGGAACCGAAAATACGGCAGTGAAGATTCTTGGTCCGGCGGCGACCAGCATGCCGGCGCCCACTTCGGCGCGCCGCGGCGATACCACCGCAAGCGTCAGCGAACGCTAAAGCGAAGCTCAGAAATCCGAGGCGATTCCCTTCCGTTCCCAGTCGCCATAGCGGGTGGGTTCGGGGCCTTGCGGGCCGCCGATTTCCTTCGGTTTGGACAGGCCGGCTTTTTCCCGTTCCGCGGCGGCGCGCCGGCGCTCTTCTGCTTCGGCCAATGCGCGCTGCGCCTCCGGCGGCAGGTTGCGCCGAGGACTCGCAGTGCTTTCGCTCACGGCTTTGCCTTTTCGCGGTCTCATCCATTTCCTACATGTGCAATGTGAAACGCGTTGGCAATCCCTAAACCCATGATGAACCTTTTCCGCACCGGCATCCTGATGGCCATCCTGACCGGGATCTTCATCGGTGCCGGCTATCTGATCGCCGGCCAGTCCGGCATGGTGATCGCGTTCCTCTTCGCGCTTGGAACCAATCTGTTCGCCTACTGGAATTCCGGCCGGATGGTGCTTTCGATGTACCGCGCGCAGGAGGTGGACGACACGACTGCGCCCGATCTCGTGCATCTGGTGCGGGTGCTGTCGCAAAGTGCCGGGCTGCCGATGCCGCGTGTCTATATCGCGGACAACCCACAGCCGAATGCGTTTGCGACGGGCCGCAGCCCCGAGCACGCCGCGGTTTGCGCCACAACGGGTATTCTTCAGCGGCTCAATCAGGAGGAACTTGCGGGCGTGCTGGCGCACGAATTGTCGCATGTGAAGAATCGCGACACGCTGATCATGACCATCACCGCGACCGTCGCGGGTGCGATTTCCATGCTCGCGAATTTTCTGTTTTTTTTCGGTGGCGGAGGTGGCCGGCGCAACAGCCCGCTGGGCGGAATCGGCGCGTTGCTCGTGCTGATCCTGGCGCCGCTTGCCGCGGCACTGGTGCAGATGGCGATCAGCCGCACGCGTGAATATGAGGCGGATCGCAGCGGCGCGCAGCTTTCGGGCCGGCCGTTGTGGCTGGCATCCGCGTTGCGGCGAATCTCGGCCGGGGTGGAGCAGGAGGAAAATGTCGCCGCCGAAATGCATCCCGCGACCGCGCATCTGTGCATTGTCAATCCGCTCCATGGCGGCGGCCTGTCCGGTCTGTTGTCCACCCATCCTTCAACGGCGGACCGCATTGCGCGGCTTCAGGCGATGGCGCAGGAAATGGGGCAGGCGCCGCAAGCCGGCCCCTGGGGTTGATTCTGGCCCGCAATCACTCCTCATCCGGCGCGCTTTCTTCACCCCCTCGCGGCCGAAGTGTCGAGCGTAGCGAGACGAAGGGGGCGGGCGCGCCCGCGTCGCCGCACTCCAGGCAGATGTCGCGCGACGCGCGACAGGCTCCCTCAAGGGGAGAGGCGGTTTCTGCGCGAGGGGCCGCTGTGGCGGCGATTTCGGCCGCGCTGCGGAAGAAGATTCCACTCGAGCGCGCCGTCGCGGAGCTGATTGATGCCGCGCCGCTGGAGTCTCGCGACAGGGGTTTTGCGCGCGCGCTGGCGAGCGAAAGCTTCCGCAGGCTGGGGCAGATCGAAGCGCTGATCCGGCAGTTTGTGACGAAGCCACCCGCGCCTCACCGGGCCGGGATTGCACCGGAGATTATGATTGCCGGAGCCTGTGAGCTGCTGTTCCTGAAAACGCCGCCGCATGCCGCCGTCGATGGCGCCAACCGTCTGGCGCAGGCTGACCACAACGCGG
>JANWHR010000052.1 GCA_025450355.1 Micropepsaceae bacterium | reverse complement strand
TCTTTCCTGCTGTGAATGACTGTTTCGTGAGCCGCAAAGTTTGCGCCGACCTTCACATAGAGGCGGCTTTCATCGGTGTGCAGCCGCGTCTCACGAAGCACGTTCTCATTCACGATGTTGGCGACGGTCGCGCCATCGGCCACGGCTACATGAAACGAGCGCACGTTGCCGCCGCGCTCGACTAGAGAGACGATTGCCCGCTTGCCACCGACGCCAACCTTACCGCCTTTGGTGAACGAGCGATCACCGCGCTGAGGAGACTTGTGGCGCTTTGCTTCCGGCACGTCACCGAAATAGGTTTCGTCGGCTTCAACGACCTTGCCTTCACCGCCCATCGGCTCCAAGCCGCCCGCGCGCATGGACTCCCTTATACGGTGCGCCATGAACCAAGCCGACCGGTAGGTGATCCCCAACGTCCGATGGAGCTGGTGAGCCGAGAAGCCCTTTTTTGATGAAGCGCAAAGCCAGAAGGCCATCGCCCACTGTGTCAGCTTGGCGTGGCTGCGCTCCATGACGGTGCCGGTCATTACCGTAAAGTCGCGCCGGCATTCCTTCTCGCCACAGCGGTAACGGCCGGGTTTTTTGGTCTTGTAGTGCTTGACGCTTCCACACGAAGGGCAAACGGGACCATCCGACCACCGTGCGGTCTCAAACCACAGCCGCGCCGCTTCTTCGTCGTGGAAATGCTTTTCTTTGAAAACGTTGGCCATCTGCCTAACCCTCGGCTTGGCCGCATACTACATCATGGGTCTGTGGTGTCAACTACGTAATTGTGCACAATTGCAACATACTGTGGCTTTGCTACACTGCTTTGGTAGAGACTGCTCCCGTCCAAAGGCCAATCCCGCCCGATGCTTTCCAGCCCGAACTTCTATCCACGCGCAGTGGAACGGCCGTTCCGGTTCGTGAATGCGGTCTCCCGCTCATCGCTGATCGCGTTCGTGGTGGCCGTTGCCGCCGTCGTTTCGGGGGTCTTGACCTATCTCTCGCTGCCGGGCTTCACCGCCTACAACCCGCGGCCCACCACCGTAGTCGTGTTGATCCTGGTCGATCTTTCGCTGGTGCTCACGCTTTGCGCACTGATCGCCTGGCGCCTGACGCGGCTCTGGATCGAGCGCAAGAGCGGCGAGGCCGGATCGAAACTGCACACCCGGCTGGTCGGGATGTTCTCTGCCATTGCGGTGCTGCCGGCCATTCTGGTCGCGATCTTTGCCGCCGTTTCGCTCAATCTTGGCATTGAGGCGTGGTTTTCCGAACGGGTGCAAACAGCGCTCGCCAATTCGGTCAGTGTGGCGGACGCCTATGTCGAGGAGCACAAGCAGGTCATTCGCGGCGACATCCTCGCCATGGCCTTCGACCTGAACCGGGCGGCGCCGCTGGTGCAGGGTGATCAGAAACGCATCGTCGAAATCCTCGAAACCGAAGCCAAAATCCGCGCACTGCCCGCCGTTTATGTGGTGGATTCCACCGGCCGCACGCTGGCCAGCGCCAAGCTGCCCTATATGCCGGATCCAACACCCGTCACACCGGCTGAAATCGATCAGGCAAAAAACGGGCAGGTCATCGTGCTTGCCAGCGAAAAGGCGGTGTCGGCCCTGGTCCGGCTCGATGCGTTCATCGATGCCTATCTCCTGGTGAATCGGCCGGTTGATCCGCAGGTTCTGGCCCGGCAGCAGGGAACGCACGATGCCGTTTCCGAATATCAGCGCCTGAACCAGAACCGCTCGCAAATCCAGCTGACCTTCGCGGCCCTCTACGTCGTTGTCGCCATGCTGATCCTGCTGGGCGCGGTATGGCTCGGTCTCTGGGCCGCGAGCCGCATCGTGCGGCCGATCGGGCGGCTTGCAGGCGCCGCCGAACGGGTGAGTCAGGGCGACCTGCACGTGCGCGTCGAAGCCGGCGAGGACGACGACGAAATCAGTGCGCTGTCGGAGACGTTCAACCACATGACCTCGGAGCTGGAGGCACGGCGCCAGGAATTGATGGACGCCAATCTTCAGCTTGATGCACGCCGCCGTTTCACGGAGGCCATGCTGGCAGGCGTTTCCGCAGGTGTCGTCGGCCTGGACAGCGAAGGCCGGATCACCCTCATCAACCGCACCGCATCAGGACTGCTCGGAATCAGACCGGAAGAGGTGGAGGGCCGGCATTGTTCCGAATCCATGCCCGAACTTGCCGGACTGATCCGGCGGGCGATTTCGGAAGGATCGCCCAAAACCGCAGGGCAGGTGGATGTGCGCCGGCAGGGCGCCCTGCGCCACCTCAACGTCCAGGTTTCCAGCGAAGGTGCGAGCCACGGCTTTGTGGTGACCTTTGACGACATCACCGATCTGGTGTCGGCGCAGCGCACCGCGGCCTGGGCTGACGTCGCGCGCCGGATCGCCCATGAGATCAAGAATCCGCTGACGCCGATCCAGCTCTCGGCCGAACGGTTGAAGCGCAAATATTCGCGCGAAGTTTCCACCGAACCGGAAGTGTTCACCCAATGCACCGACACCATCATCCGGCAGGTCGGCGATATCGGCCGCATGGTGGACGAGTTTTCTTCGTTTGCGCGCATGCCGGTCCCGGTGGTCCGCACGAATGACGCGCAGGAACTGGTGCGCCAGGCGGTATTTTTGCAGCGGGTGACGCAACCGCAGATCAGTTTCGAGATCAATGTTCCGCCCGGGCCGGTGATGTTCGATTGCGATGCCAGACTGGTCAGCCAGGCGCTGACCAACGTGCTGAAGAATGCAACCGAAGCGATCGGGGCGCGCATTTCGGCCGGTAATCCCGCACCGGGTCGCATCACCGTCGAGCTGATGGCGAAGCCGGGGCGGATCCGGATCGCGGTGCATGACAATGGCATCGGTCTGCCGCATGAGAACCGTCACCGGCTGACCGAACCCTATGTCACTACACGCGCCAAAGGCACCGGACTTGGCCTCGCGATCGTGCGCAAAATTCTTGAGGATCATGGCGGCGAGCTGTCGCTTCAGGATGATGAAATCCGCTCCGGCGAGACGTGGGCTGGCGCGGTTGTGACGTTAACATTCCCGCTGCGCCGGCCGGCGAAAACAGAGGAGGTTGTGAATGAGACAGAACGGGTCGCCGGTTTCGTCTGAGATCCTGGTCGTCGACGACGAGGCCGACATCCGCGAGCTGATGGCGGGCGTTCTCGCCGACGAGGGATTCGAGACCCGGATTGCTTCGGATTCGGATGGCGCGCTGAACGCCATCGCCCAACGCCGGCCACATCTGGTTGTACTCGACGTCTGGCTGCAGGGCAGCCGGCTCGACGGCATTCAGGTGCTGGAGGAAATCACGCGCGATCATCCCGATCTTCCGGTGGTGATCATCAGCGGTCACGGCACGATTGAAACCGCGGTCGCGGCGATCCAGAAAGGCGCTTACGACTTCATTGAAAAACCGTTCAAGGCCGACAAGCTTTGCCTGACGGTCCGCCGCGCGCTCGAATCGGCACGGCTGAAGCGCCAGATCGAGGAACTGAAACTCAAGGCCGGCGACGACACAGATCTTTGCGGCAGCTCGACGGCAATTGCCCAGCTTCGGCAACTGATCGATAAAATCGCGCCGACCGGCAGCCGCGTGCTGATCACCGGGCCTTCGGGTTCCGGCAAGGAGGTCACCGCGCGCCTGATCCACGCCCGCTCGCGGCGCGTCGAGAATGCATTCATTGCGGTGAATTGCGCGATGATGTCACCCGCGCGCATCGAGACCGAACTGTTCGGCGTGGAATCGGAATCGGTCCGCAAGATCGGGCTGCTGGAGCTTGCGCATGGTGGCACGCTGTTCCTCGACGAAGCGGCGGACATGCCGCTGGAGACCCAGGGTAAAATCCTCCGTGTTCTGATCGACCAGTCGTTTCAGCGGGTCGGCGGTTCGACGCGCGTCCAGGTCGATGTGCGGGTGATTTCCTCGTCCACTTCCGATCTGCGCCAGGAAATCGAATCCGGCCGCTTCCGGGAAGACCTGTATCACCGGCTGAATGTGGTTCCGCTGCGCGTGCCCTCGCTGGCGGAGCGCCGCGACGACATTCCACTGCTGGTGGACTATTTCATGAAGCGGCTTTCCGCGGCTTCCGGGTTACCCATGCGCGCGGTCTCGGACGAGGCAATGGCCGTCCTGCAGGCGTACAACTGGCCGGGCAATGTGCGGCAGTTGCGCAATATTGTCGAACGGCTGCTGATTCTCGCCTCCGACGATGCGGCGGGCGCGATTTCCGCCGATCTTCTGCCGGCCAATTTCAATGGCGCGGGATCGCACTGGGGACATGGGGCAAGGCCCGATCTCATCATCTCTTTGCCGCTGCGGGAGGCGCGGGAAATCTTCGAGCGGGATTATCTGCTGGCCCAGATCAACCGGTTTGGCGGCAACATCTCGCGCACCGCGACCTTTATCGGCATGGAGCGCTCGGCGCTGCACCGCAAACTGAAATCGCTCGGCGTGTCGTCGCCGCGGCTGGATCAGGCGTTCAACGCGTGAATCGCTCTCACGGCCATCGGGCGCCCTCCGGGCGCGTCGCATACGTCAGCGGCCGCTACCTTCCGCATGCGCAAGCGGGCGTTCACATCGAAGACCGCGGGCTTCAATTTGCCGATGCAGTCTATGAAGTTTGCGCCGTATTGGATGGCCGGTTGACGGATGAGCCGGGGCATACAGAGCGCCTTGAGCGCAGCCTCGGCGCGTTGAACATGCCCATGCCGATGAGCCCGGCCGCATTGGCGCTGGTCATGCGCGAGATGGTGCGGCGCAACCGTCTGAAAAACGGAATGCTGTATCTGCAGGTCACGCGCGGCGCATACCGGCGCGACCACGCCATGCAAGCCAATCCGAAGCTGTCCGTCATCATGACGGCGCGCGCGATCGACATCGATGCAATCGGGAAGCGCCGTTCCGAAGGAGTGGCCGTCATCGCACTGCCGGATTTGCGCTGGAAGCGTTGCGACATCAAAACCACCGGCCTGCTCGCAAACGCCATGGCCAAAACCGAGGCTCGCAAGCGTGGCGCATTCGAGGCGTGGCTGATCGATTCCGATGGCATGGTCACGGAAGGGAGTTCCAGCAACGCCTGGATCGTGACGGGTGATGGCGTGCTGGTGACGCGGAATCTTTCCAGCACGATTCTCGCAGGCGTAACGCGCGCAGGCGTGCTTGCGGCACTAAAGTCGGGCGCCGGAACAGGGGTTGAAGAGCGCCCGTTCAGTATCGCGGAAGCTGTTGCGGCAAAAGAAGCTTTCATGACCTCTGCGTCCGGCGGCGTGCTTCCGGTTGTGTCCATCGACGGCCGCGAAATCGGCAACGGCAAGCCCGGGCCGATGACGCAAAAGGCCCACGCGCTCTATTCAAAACTTGACCAGAGTTCCACAGCCCCGTGATGCTGTTTTAGGCTTCGCAATTCAGGCAAAGGCTTATATCTTCCCGCGCGCATCTCATCCTCGTGCGGGACGCAACGGTGTCCGTTCCATAAAAAATGGGGCTCACCCATGAATGAAAAGCCGCAGAATCTTCAGGACACGTTTCTCAACTCCGTCCGCAAAAGCAAAACCGCGGTCACGATCTATTTGGTCAAT
>JANWHR010000051.1 GCA_025450355.1 Micropepsaceae bacterium | reverse complement strand
GGTGCCCTCACCGGAGGAAGCGGAGCAACGCTGGCAAAACCGCCGGTGAGGGCACCGGCGGCACTTATCCGAACCGACACTTTTGGGTTATCGCGGCCCGCAGTTCCGCAGTCGCGATAGGTTTGAAATGCCGTTTGCCGACCACATGCAGCGCAACCGCTTCGAGCTCAAATACATCATCGATGAGCGGTGCGCGCGGAGCGTGCGCGATTTTATCCGAAGTCACCTGGTCCACGATCGCTACGCGCGGCCAGAACTGGCCTGGGCCTATCCCATCTACAGCGTCTATCTCGACAGCCCGGATCTGGCCCTCTTCAACGCCACGCTGTCGGGTCACAAGAACCGCCTCAAGCTCCGCGCCCGCTATTACGACGAGAATCCCGCCGGACCGGTTTTCTTTGAGATCAAGCGCCGGGTCAACGATGTCATCCTGAAGCAGCGCGCGGCAATCAAGCGCGATTCAGTTCGCCGGCTGCTGGCCGGCGCGCCGCCGGTGCATGACGATTTGCTCGATCCCAATGATCCCGAAGCCTACGCGTCGCTGGAGCAGTTTTGTCATCTCGCGCACGTGCTGAATGCAAGTGGGCGCATGGTCGTCGCCTACACGCGCGAGGCTTGGAACGCCGCCGATAATGATGCCGTCCGCGTCACCTTCGACCGGCGCATTTCCGGCTCCTGGTTTGATGCCGCCCAACCGATCGTCGAAGCGCTGCGGTCGGACCGGCCGTGGATCAGGCCTCCGGTCGAGGACGGCTGCGAGGTGATTCTCGAGCTGAAATTCACCGGGCGTTACCCGAACTGGATGCGCGAGCTGACGGGCAGCTTCGATCTCTATCGCGTGACAATGGCCAAGTATGTGAACTGCGTGCTGGCGATGGGCCCGCGCGGGCCCGGGCTTCACCGCCACCGCCGCGTACACCATATCCGGCGTGAGGCACTGGTATGAACTCGCTGACCGCGATGCTCGATTCGCTCTTTGCCGGCGACTACGCGACGCCGACCGGCGGCCCCCGGACCATCCTGCTGGTCATGCTGCTGGCGTTCATCCTGGGCCACATCGTCGCGTGGATTTACATGTGGACCCATGCAGGGCTGTCTTATTCGCAGGCGTTTACCGCATCCCTGCTGGTCATGCCGCTGCTGGTCGCCCTGTTCATGATGCTGGTGGCCAGCAATGCCTTTGTCGCGCTGGGGATGCTGGCGGTCTTCACGATGATCCGCTTCCGCAATGTCTTGAAGGACACGCGCGACACCACGTTCATTCTCTGGTCGCTGGTTGAAGGGCTTGCCGTCGGAACGCAGCACTTTGCCCTTTCCGTCGCCGGGGCGTTGGCGGCCGCGCTGGTGTTTCTCTATCTGCGCTTCACCAGCTTCGGCGGGCGGCACCGCTATGACGTGATCGTCTCGATGGAATGGCTGGGTGACATCGCCTCGACCGATGCGCTTCGCGCCGTCCTCCAACGGCACGGAGCGAAAGTGCAGCTTGCCTCGCAGCGCGAGCTGGAAGGCCAGCGCGTGGATGTTTCCTATCGGCTGCTGCTGCGCGATCCGGCGCGCGGCCGCGACCTGCTGGCGGAGCTGAAGCAAACGCCCGGCGTTCAGCGCCCGACCATCTATCACCGTGAAGATGAATCCGAACTCTGATCCGCAACGCACGACCAGGCAATGAACGATTTGGCCCCCAACCATCGCATCGCGATCCCGCTGCACGTCCGCTGGCGGCGGTTTCAATATCAACTGATTCCCGTCCTCACGGTCGTGCTCTGCTCGCTATTTGCCTGGCGTCTGTGGAGTCAGTCGCCGCACGTCACGATCCTTGGGCAGGTTGACGTGGAATCGGCTCTGGTCAGCAGCCCCGCTGCCGGCAACGTGATTGCGGCGGGCGAGGCAAGGCATCAGCTATACGAATCGGTTTCCAAGGGGGAGTTGCTGGCGCACGTCCAGGCGTCAGATGGGTCCGAGTTCGAGATTGCCGCGCCGATTTCCGGACAGATCGTCAAGTTCCATGGCAGCAAAGGCCGGCACGTCGCCGCCGGCGATCCCCTCTTCACGATTGCCGCCGACCGCGGTCGTCACATCACGACCTACGTCCGCGCCGATCAGCGTTTGCAGCCGGAGCCCGGCATGCCGGTGGACGTGCAATTGCGCTCCGATCCTTCGCAGACCTTCCATGCCTCCGTCGAGCGCATCGGCCCGCAGTATGAGCCGATTCCCGCGGCGCAGCTTCGCGATCGCAAATCCGAGGAATGGGGACTGCCGGTGGTGATCTCCATCCCCCCCGAGGCCGTCCTCAAGCCCGGCGAGTTCGTTTACATCGCCTGGCGCAGCAACGGCGCTCCCGCGACCGATTCCCAATCGCTCGGATTGCGGTGAGCTGCCATGCGAATAAAGAAGATCACCACGGAGACACGGAGACACGGAGGCGCATTCGAAAGTTGAGAAGTTATCGGCGAAGAATCGTTTGCGTGAAGATTTGGCCACGAATGACACGAACGACCACGAATTAAAAGGATGAATTACATCGCTGACGTTAAAGCTCGCTCTTTACTCCTATTCGTGTTAATTCGTGACATTCGTGGCAAAGGTGTTTCGTTTAACTACCTCATTGCATGATTGTTCTGGGAGTCGAAAGCGCCTCCATGCCTCCGTGTCTCCGTGGTGAAAATCGGATTTGAATGGCGCGGTTTCTGCCAAATCTTACTCGGCGGTGTCCGCCGGAGGGGGGCCGGCTTCTTCGATTTCACCGGCTTCGCGCGAGCCTTCAAAATCCATCAGGAACAGAATCCGCTGCATCTGCTCCTCCCCGATCCGTTTGGCCAGCATCTTGCGCGCCCGGCGGATCGCCGTTCGACGGGTCACGTGCGAAACCAGAATCCATTTGTTCTTCAGCTTCGGCAGCAGCTCGACGAACGCGTCGATGTGCAGGTGCTTGCCCGCCTTGGCCTTTGACTTGTGTGTCGGATCAAAGAAAGTGATTTCGGTGATGAGAATCTCGGCGTTCTGCACGTCCGGATGATCGAAGACCGCGCCGGCGGTCGTGTCCCCCAGGAACGTCACCAGCGGCACCTCCAGGCGATATTGAATCTCGACCCCCTCTTTGCGCATCTTCGCCAGCTCCGGGCCAGCCTTGCCGAAATACTCCTGCTTAAGCTTCTCACGAATATTGATCAGCGCATAGGCGAGGCTCGATCCGCCGTGATGGGTGGCGATCGCGCGAATCCCAAAATCGCGCCGCACTTCGTGAAGGTGTCCCGCCTCCATGGGAATCAAAGTATAAGGCGTGTTCTGCCTTTCGATCTGCCGCCATCCGCGCAGCATCGCATCGACGGGTCCAATCAGCTCGCGCGGCAACATCACCGTCCCCGGTTTCATCCCCTGAAAGTAGCGCTGCGACAGGTAATAGGGGACGCCGGCGATGTGGTCCATGTGCCCGTGCGTGATGCAGATGATGTCGCTGGTCAGGGCAAAGTAGGGGCAGCGCCCGATGTCGAAGCAGACATTGAGCTCCGGCACCTGCACGACCGTCTCCTCGCCGGCCACGCTGTACCCCACCACGCTGTACATCCCCAGCGGAATCTTCCCGAACCTCTGCACCAGAAACTGTCGATCCACCATGGCGGGCGAAGTGTAGTGTGGGTGGATGCCGTTTGTCATTCGTGGCCGCTTTTCGCACAGTCATTTGTCATTGGTCAATTGCCGTTCGACCGCACTTCGCCTGTTGTCATCCTGAGGTACTCCGAAGGATCTGGCCTTTGGCGCGACGAGCCAGATCCTTCGGAATACCTCAGGATGACAGTTTTCTCGGCAAATGACCCATGACAAATGACCAATGACCTCTTTGCCTTTCCACCCAAAAACCGTTACCTTTTCCGATTCATGCGCTGTCCCTTCTGCAACGCGGAAAAAGAGATGCTGCACGTGGTGGACTCGCGGACCTGCGAAGGCGGCCGGGCCATCCGCCGACGTCGCGTCTGCAAGGGGTGCAAGAAGCGATTTACCACCTACGAGCGAATCGAACAGCCCAACCGGCTGGTCGTCATAAAGAAGGACGGCCGGCGTGTTCCATGGGACCGTTCCAAGATCCTGATCGGCTTGGAGCGCGCCTGCTTCAAGCGGCCGGTGCCGGAGGTCGAATTGGCGCGCATTGCCGAGGAAGTCGAGGAGGAAGTTTTCGCCTCCCACGATCGCGAAGTTCCGTCAACCATGATCGGCGGGCTGGTAACCGATCGATTGCGCCGCGTCGATCAGGTGGCCTACGTGCGCTTTGCCAGCGTTTACCGGCAATTCAAGACGCTGGAAGAACTGGTGGAAGAGGCCCGCGCGGTTCTGGAGGCGCGGCGGTATGACGTTCCCGGGCAGGGACGCCTCTTTGTCGAAGGCGCGGGGCCGCCAGGCGGAAAAAATGGCGGAGCCACGCCGGCCGCCCAGGAGGGTGAAGGACAGCGGCCGCCACGCGCCAGGGGGAGGAAGCCCAAGGCTCAATCACCCCAGCAGGAAAGTGTCGCAAGCGCCCATTGATCGCGCTCAAAATGGCGGCTCTCCTCTCAAGCCGCCGACAACATCCGTCCGATAACACCCGAGGCTCACACCATGATTCACCCCCCGCGATCGCTCCTTCAATGTATCGCCAGAATTTGTCTGGCGGCCCTTTGTCCCCTGATGGTTGTGTCCTGCGCGCAGCCCACTCGCAAACCCGGACCGGACCGCTATGCGCGCCGAGAGTCCAAGAAAAACCTCCCCGAATTCATGCGCGGCACCATCTATGAAAAAGTTGATCTGGAAAACACCGAGCCTTATCCGGTTTCTGCGTACGGCTTAGTGGTCAACCTTCCCAACTCCGGCGACTCGACCGCCCCCACCGCCGTCCGCGAATACATGATCAAGGAAATGGCCAAGCGCGGACTGGGAGGCCGCGTGCTGCCGGGCGGCGAAGCCTACGCACCCGAGCGCGTCCTTCATGACAAACGCGTGGCCATCGTGCAGGTGACAGGGCTTCTTCCGCCCGGCGTACGACAGGGGCAAAGCTTCGACGTCTATGTCTCGTGCCTGCCCAACAACCAAACCACCAGCCTGGCGGGCGGGAAGCTGTGGGAAGTGGAGCTCAAGAAAGACGGCGCCAACCCGCAGAATCCTTTTGGCGCGGTGAATATTTTCGCGCGAGCCGACGGTTTCATTTTCGTCAATCCGGAGTATGCCTTGTCGCGCGACCCCAATCCGCGCGGCGCCGTCAAGGCGAGCCTGCGCAGCGGGATGATCCTCGACGGCGGCGTTGCGGTGTTTGACCGCCCGCTCTTTCTTCGCCTGCGCAACCCGCAGAACAGCATCGCCCGAGCGATCGAGCAGCGCCTGATGGAACGGTTCCAGGACATGCACATCGCGCAGGCGGAGAACGAGGCGATCGTCCAGCTTTATGTTCCCCTGCACTACAAGGGAGACTGGGAGCACATCGCGCAACTGGCGCTGCACGTGTACATGGACGGCTCGCCGGAAGCATCCGCGGCCCGCGCGCACAAGCTCGTGAAGGCGGCGATGCAGCCCAACGCCCCGCTGGAAGACATTTCCTGGTGCTGGGAGGCGATCGGTCCACCGGCGCTTCAGGCGCTCGAGCCGCTCATTTCCGGAGGCGACGTTCCGCCTGACGTGGCCTATGCCGCGGCGCGGGCGGCCGCCTTCATCGGCGATCCGACCGGCGCAGCAGGCGTCGCCCTGTTGAACATGGCCCGCACGCCCAATCATCCGTTCCAGCTTAATGCCGTGCAGACGCTCGGATCTCTTCCCAACTCGGCGGCCATCAACCAGATGCTCCGCGAGCTGCTGGATTCCGACAACACACTGGTACGGGTTGAGGCCTACAAAATCCTGGCGCGAAATCACGATCCATCCGTCTATTCGCGGCTGGTGACCGAACAGGAGAACAACCAGAAATTCGTGCTCGATATCGTCCCTTCTCACGCGCCGCCGCTGATCTATGCCAGCCGCAGCGGCCTGCCGCGCATCGCGATCATCGGAACGATGCCGGAGATTGCCATACCGGTCATGTTCACCGCGCTGGACAATCACCTGATGATCAGCTCGTCCACCGTTGGAAAGACGCTGACGATTTTCTACCGCGCTCCGGCGCCGGTGGATTCGGAGAACCAGCCGCACGATATCGCGACGCCCCCGCCGGTGCAGATGGAATCACAGCCGGAACTGGCCGAAGTCGTGGCGCGGCTCGGCGGAGTGACGGTGGGAGATGAGGCCCCGCTGAATTTTTCCTACAGCGAGGTGCTGGCGATTCTTCAGCGCCTCAGCGACGACCACAAGCTGGCGGCCTGGCACGATGGACAGCTTGAAACCGCCAGCCTGATGCTCCAGCAACCGCCGCGCGTGCAGCAGAGCATTTACGCCGCCCCGTCGATCGAGACCGGAAGGCCCCAAGGCGGCCGCGAGCCGGTGAGTCAAGTGCCGCCGAATCCGGCCGATCTGGCGACGGAGAAAGTTGGAGATGCGCCGGTGCAAATTG
>JANWHR010000050.1 GCA_025450355.1 Micropepsaceae bacterium | reverse complement strand
TGCCGCGCTGCGCGATCGATTTGGGCATGTCCCCTGTCAGCACGTTCACACCCTTTGCCCGGTAATAATCGGTGAGCGCGCGCCCCAGCGATTCCGGGAACACCCGTGCAACCAGCCATTCCTCCGGGAAGATCATGGTCACGGAGAGATCGTTCATCCGGAGCGCCGCGGCGATTTCAGAACCGATGAACCCGCCGCCGATCACCACGGCCGACTTCCCCGGCTTTGCCGCGGCACGCAACTGCCGGTATCCTTCCAGGGTGCGGTAGTAACTGAGCCCCGCGAGATTGCCGCCTGGTATGGTCAATTGTCGTGGCGCGCCGCCGGTGGCCAGAAGGAGCTTGTCGTAGCGGAAACTGTTGCCCGCGCCGTCACGCAGCATGTGCTGTTTTGCATCGAGTTCGGTGAGCCACGTGTCGAGCAGCATTTCGACCCGGTGCTCCGCATAAAACGGCTGCGGATGAACGAAGACCTCCTCGACCTTCATTCCGCCGGTCCACAGTTTTTTGGTCAGGGGCGGGCGATCATAGGGCGCGTCACGCTCCCCACTGATCAGAAGAATCGGCCCGGTGCTGTCGCGCTCCCGAATGCCATCCACGGCCGCGGCACCGGCCAGACCTCCGCCCACGATCACATAAGGATAGATGTTCTCCGGCATGTCTGGCCTCTTCGGTTGCGCGCCAATGGTCCCGATACCCTGTGGACGGGATCAAAAACCAATTGGCGGCGGGACGCAATTCGTCCCCCTCATTTAAGCCGGCAGGGGCAGTTCCGTCGTTCGTTTCATTTCCTCCATCGCGAAAGCGGCGCTGACGTCCATCAGCTTCGCGAGACGGATCAGCGATTTGTAAACCCGGTCATAGGCTGCAATATCGGCGACCTGGAGTTTCAGCAGGTAATCGACTTCACCCGCCATGCGATAGAACTCGACCACTTCGGGTATCCGGCGTACTCCCGCGGTGAACGACTCCAGCCATTTCTCCGTGTGCTCGGCCGCACGCACGCTGACGAACACCGTGACGCCGACGCCGAGTTTCTCCGGATCAAGCAGCGCCACGCGTTTTCGGATTACCCCGGTTTCCTCAAGCCTCCTGATGCGGCGCCAACAGGCGTTCGGCGACAGGTGCACCGAATCGGCAATCTCCGAAAGCGAACGCGAGGCATCGTTCTGCAACAGCCGCAGGATGTGAACATCCATGGAATCAAGCTCTGCCATGCGAAAATTTCCCAAAATAGGCGGCCATCACATACTAACTTGGGAGCATTTTCCTGCAATCATCGCATAAATTCTGTCCAACGCCAGGAGTTATGCGTCATTCTGCACCGCTGGTTCATCGCGCATCCGCAGTCCATTGGCGAAACCTATGTGGCGCACCAGCGGACGGCGCTTCGCTTTGCCATGATCCTGTTTCTGGCTGCGTTTGCATGTTTCGTGCATGCACTCATACCGGGAATTTTTCAGCACAGTGCCAGCCGGCGGGTCGCGCAATTGCACGACGAGATGAGACGCCGCTCCATGCCCGAACGTGCCGCCGCGCCAGGCCGGAAGAACGCCGCCTAAATCCGATCCGTATTTCCCTGCTGCGGCTGCTCGGTTATGAATCGGCAACGCCGCCAGGGGAGGAATCCGATGAACGAATCCACTCAGCAAACCGATATTCCGCACCGCCGCAGTTTTTTCGGCCGCATCGCTGCCGCATCGGCGCTTGGCCTGTTTGGCCTTGCGAACACCGTGCGGGCGCAGACGGCGCCTGCAGATGGCCCGGACTGGCCGGGGGTCCTGAAAACCCGCCACAAGCAGGTGTTCGACATTTACGACATCAACGGCGGCTTTCCGTTGGGCTTCGTCAACAATTTTCTCACACCCAACCAGTCCGCAACCGCGGTCCTGATCTTCCGGCATCAGGGCCTGCCCTACGGGCTGAACAGCGCCATGTGGGCGAAATACAGGGTCGGCGAAACCTTCAAGATCAACGACCCCGAAACCAAAGCGTCCGCCGTGAAGAACCCGTGGTTTGAGCCCAACCCCGGCGTATTTCCGAATCCGGAGGTCGCGCTGGACCGCCTGATCGCCAAAGGGGCGGTCATCGGCGTCTGCGGCGTTGCCTTGCGGGGTCAGAGCCGGAGGCTCGCCCAGAATGCGGGCGTCAGCCCCGATGACGCCTTCAAGGAAATCGCCGCCAACCTGCTTCCCGGCGCCAGCGTGGTTCTGTCGGGGACCTGGGCGGTGAACCGGGCACAGGAGGCCGGCTGCACCTATTGCTCGGGAGGCGGTTGAATCCGGCCTCGCGCTGCTTGCGCGACCGGCCGGAGTGCGGCATGTTTGCGTCCGGCGCATGGGTCATGAGGGCAGCGTCAGCTATGATCAGCAATCGTGTTTCGACTGTTGCGGGCGTGCTTGTCTTGCTCGCCGCGCTGACTGCAAGGTCGAGCGCCGCCGAGAACGTCCCCAATCCCAATACACAGCGCGAGTTCGGCGCGAAACTGCAGGTCTGTGGCACCTGTCACGGCGCGAATGGCGTGCCCAAAGGACCCGGTATCCCGATTATCTGGGGTCAGCAGGAAAGCTATCTGCAAAAGCAATTGCATGATTTCCAGACCGGCGCCCGCAATGCCGAAGTCATGAACTGGATGGCCAGAACACTGGACGATCCGCAAGTCCAGCCTTCCGGTACGTTCTTTGGCGCCAAAACATGGCCCGTGCGCGTGCAACCCGCAGCCGCCGTGACGCCACCCGCCGGAATCGCCGTTTGCCAGGCCTGCCATCAGGCCAACTTCATGGGCGCGGCGCAGAACGAAGGCGCGCCCACGCCGCGGCTCGCCGGCCAAAGCTATGATTATCTGGTCGAGGCGATGCGCCGCTTTGCCGATGGCGAGCGGACCAACAATGCCGATATGGTGCAGATCATGAAGGCGCTGTCGCCCGCGCAACGCGATGCGATGGCGCGTTATTTGTCCGCCCTCTGACGGGCAGTGGCGTTAAGGTCGAAAGCTTTCACCGGAATTTGGGATCACAGGAGGCACTCATGGATTCCAATCAGTCTGACCGCAGACGTTTTCTGAAGCAGGCCAGCGCAACGGTCGCAGTCGGGGCCGCCGGCTTCGTGGCCGGCGCACAATTGCCGGCCAAAGCGCAACAGGCCGAAAGCCAACCTGCCGGAACGGACGAGCACGTTCATCGCGTGCCGCCGCGCCGGGGCGCCCGCTACTCCCTCGACCACATGACGCACTACACGCCGCTGCAGGATTACGCGGGCATCATCACGCCGGCCCCGCTCCATTTCATGCAGCAGCATTCTTCGGAATATCCCGAGATCGATCCGAAGGAGCATCGCCTCACCATTCATGGTCTCGTGGACCGTCCTCTGGTGTTCAGCATGGACGATCTGAAGCGGCTGCCCTCGGTTTCGCGCATTCATTTCGTCGAATGCCATGGCAACAGCTCGCCGGCGATCCACGCCTCCCGCGATCCGAAAATGGGACTGCCGGTGCAGTTCATCCACGGCATGGCCAGCACCAGCGAATGGGCCGGCGTGCCGCTGTCGGTCCTGCTGAATGAGGCCGGACTGAAAAAGAATGGCACCTGGCTGGTTCTGGAAGGCGCGGACGCGGGCAAATTCAGTCACACGCTTCCGGTCGGCAAGGCGCTGGATGACTGCTTCGTTGCCTATGGCCAGAATGGCGAACCGCTGCGGGTCGAACAGGGCTTCCCCATCCGTCTGCTGGTGCCCGGCTGGGAAGGACCGTTCAACGTCAAATATCTGCGGCACATCAAGGTGGTGGACGAGCCGTACAACACCTGGAACGAAAGCATGAACCACTCCGTCTCGCGGCCGGATCTCGGTGGCAAGGCGCGCTGGTATCATTTCCAGTGGGCGGCCAAATCCGTGATCACGCGGCCTTCCGCCGGAATGGAAATGCGCAAGGGTTATGTCCAGATCACCGGCCTCGCCTGGTCCGGTGCGGGCAAGGTCAGCAAGGTCGAAGTTTCCACCGATGGCGGCAAGAACTGGCGGGAGGCGCGGCTTGACGGGCCGGTGGTGCCAAAAGCGCACACCCGGTTCAATTACGACTGGGAATGGAATGGTCAGGAAGCCATGATCCAGTCCCGCTGCATCGATGAAACCGGCGACGTTCAGCCTTCGATGGCCGAACTGGCTGAACACTGGGGCTACACGATGGCGGACTGGCAGAAACCCGAAAAGCCGCGCGCCATCCACATGAATGCAATCCAGCCGTGGAAGATCAATCGCGACGGGAGCATTTCCGATGCAATGTTCGCTTAAACTGCTGATCCCGGCGCTGGTCCTGATCGCGCCCGTCGCGCTCGCGCAGACCTCGGCGCGGAAATTTCCCAATGTGGGACAGCCGCTCAGCCAGGCCGAAATCCAGAGTTTCGACCACATGATCGGGCCGGAGGGAAAAGAACTGCCGGCCGGGCATGGCACCGCCAAAGAAGGCGCCGTGATCTTCGCCAACCGTTGCGAAGTCTGCCACGGCAAGAATGGCGAAAACGGCATCACGCACCATCTGGTCGCCGGCAGCCCCGGAAAGCCTTATCGCGGGCCGTTCTACGGTGTCGAGAAAGACGGTCCCAGCTATTTCCCCTATCCAACCATCGCCTGGGATTACATCAACCGGGCGATGCCGGCACCCAATCCGGGGTCACTGAAGCCGGATGAGGTCTATTCACTGGTGGCTTTCCTCTATTACCGGAACGGCATCATCAACGAAAACGACGTCATGGACCAAAACAGCTTGCCCAAGGTCGTGATGCCGAACCGGAACGGCTTCGTTCCGGCAAAGCCAGTCTATCCGCCCGAGAAAAAACCGAGCTGGTGGTAAGCGGCGCCGTGTCGCCGGCGTGAGCACGCGTGAACGGCGGGTTTTTCCGCCTGCCTGAACATGCCAAAGCCGCGCCGCGCGGCCAACGGGCTGCTGCGACGTTTGCTCCGGGTTCCGCGCGCCACCGATCGCTGTATAGCATTGCGCTATCACAAACCGTGCGATCCGCGAGGGTACAATGGCTGTTCACCGGGGTTCATGCCACTGCAATGCCGTCCAGTTCGAAGTCGAGGCGGACATCGTCTCGGGCGCGCAATGCGATTGTTCGCTGTGCAGGCGCAAGAACGCGGTCATGCTGCGCATTCCGAAAGAAAACTTCCGGCTGCTCAAAGGCGAGGACGCGCTGTCGCTCTATCAGTGGAACACGCATGTGGCGAAACATTACTTCTGCAAAAATTGCGGCATCTACACCCATCATCAGCCGCGCACGCGCGCCGACATGATTGGCGTCAACCTCGGATGCCTGGACGGGATCGATGCCGGCAAACTTCCGGTCGAACGGGTGGAAGGCTCGAAATTATCCGGCGGCCGGTAAGCCGGCGATCCATTCGCGCAGCATCTGCGCGCCGCGCGATACCGCTGCCGCAGAATAATTCTGCGCGTCGCGCCGCAAACCGCCGACCGAAAGACCAGGCGCGGAGGCGATTTCCAGGGTGTGGCCGATGAGCCAGCGCTCGAAATTTGCCGCTTCCACTTCCGCGTGGAACTGCAGTGCAAGAATCGACAGCCCGAACGCAAATGCCTGATTCTGAGTCACGGCGGTCGAGGCAAGCCGCAGCGCGCCCTGCGGCAAATCGAAGGTATCCCCATGCCAGTGCAGAACCGGTCCCGATTTCAGGTTTGACAGCGGCGATTGCCGGCCTTCCAGGGTCAGTTCAATGGGGTCCCAGCCGATTTCTTTTGCGGCGCCGGGATAAACCCTTGCCCCCATCGCGCGCGCAATCAGCTGCGCGCCGAGACAGATGCCAAGTGCCGGCTGCGATCCCGCAATCCGCCGCTCCAGCAGACGCAGCTCATCGGCCAAAAACGGATATTTGTCTTCTTCATAAGCGCCGATCGGGGCGCCCAGCACCACGACAAGATCGGCGGAACGGCCGGTTGCGGCGATCTCGTCCAGACCCGCCTCACAATACCGGATCGCATAACCGGAATCGCGAAACACCGGCTCGAAGGCGCCAAGATCCTCGAATGCGACATGCCGGATCGCGAGAAGCGATTTCATCTCAGCCTTTTGTACCGCGGGCTTCCAGCCCGCAAGCAGCCGGAATGCCGAGGCTACCCTGACGTGCCATAGCCAGGAAGGAATGGCCCATACGGCTGGACGTTGGCGACGGAACACTGCGTGCGGCCAAACACCGGCGTCGTGACCTCAATAATCTCGCCGGGCGGAAGGCACTGGAGATTTTGCCAGGTGTGGAAAATCAGGTGTGCCTGCGGATCGGTAAGGCCAAGACAGGCGTGTGACATCGTCACCGTATAATGATGGCGGTCCAGGTCCGTGAAATCGAGAACGCGGTCGTTCAGGGCCTTCCAGCTCTGCATCCGGTTGTGCTGGAGACAGGCCTGGGGTTGTGCCAGGACCGGAGTCGCCGCCGTGGCGCCCATCAAGAGGCCGGCGACAATGCCATTGATCACTTTCATTGCTCTCCTCCTTGAGAGAAGCTCTGCACCCGGAACGGCCATTGACGCACGCCGTTCCGGATTTATTCCAGAATTAAATCAAGCGATAGCACAGCCATTCTGAATAGCATCTGAACGCGGCCGGTCAGGGCCGTGGGGCATAACTCTTTTTGAAGCCGGTGCGTGGATTGTCGATGGTGAACCCGCCATCGGACGACACCGATGCGTGGATCCAGTTACCCTGGTCGCCGGCGCCCTCCTGCAGATTGGCGATCAATTCCGGCTTCGCGTTATGCGAGGGATCGCGGTCGAGCAGCGACAGATGCAATTGCCACACGTCCTCCACGCCGGGCGTTTTCGCC
>JANWHR010000049.1 GCA_025450355.1 Micropepsaceae bacterium | reverse complement strand
TGGCGCGGATTTTTTCCTTGTTGGAGGCGATCGTTTCCGGGCTCAGGACCTGCCGCATTTCATCTTTGCCAGAGGGGTCGCCGATCTTGGTCGTACCGCCGCCCATGACCACGATCGGCTTGTGCCCGGTCTGCTGAAGCCGCCGCAATGTCATGATTTGCACAAGGCTGCCGACGTGCAGACTCGGACCGGTGCAGTCGAAACCGATATAGCCGGGAACGCAGGCGCTTCGCAGAAGCCCGTCCAATCCCTGGACGTCGGTCACCTGGTGCAGCTGACAGCGCGACTGCATCAGCTGCAGGAATTCGGAGCGGAATTCGGACATCGATGTTATCTGATGACACGTCGGGAACGCGGTTCTGGGTAGCACGATGGCAGAGGTTCTCAAAGCAATCGGCCTGATGAGCGGAACATCGCTCGACGGAATTGATGCGGCGGTTCTCGAAACCGACGGCGTGAATCTTGCGCGGCCAGGGCCTGCGCTTGCGGTCGCCTATCATCCCTGGGCGCGTGCGATTCTGCACGACGCCCTTGCGGCGGCGGGTCTGGCTGTTCCCGGGGCAGCGCTGCCGGGCGTGATCGTCAAGGCCGAACGGCTGATCACCGATGCCCATGCGGATGCCGTCAAGCGTCTGCTGTCGGAAGCCAAACTCAATCCCGCAGAGATCGCCTGCGCCGGTTTTCATGGTCAGACCATTCTGCATCGCCCCGCGGAACGGCGAACCTGGCAAATTGGCGATGGACAGGCGCTGGCGGATGCGATCGGCATTCCGGTCGTCAATCAGTTCCGCACCGCCGATGTTGCGGCCGGAGGCCAGGGCGCGCCGCTCGTGCCGCTTTATCATGAGGTGCTGACGCAGGGCACGGAGCGGCCGATTGCGGTCGTCAACATCGGTGGCGTTGCCAATGTGACCTATATTGGCGTTTCCGGGGAATTGCTCGCGTTCGACACCGGACCGGGAAATGCGGCGTTGGACGATTGGGCGCTCAGGCATACGGGCGAGGCAATCGACCGCGACGGAAGGTTGGCTGCGGCGGGGCACGTGGATCAGGGGGTGCTGGAATTCATGCTGGGCCACCCCGTATTCCGGCAGCCGCCGCCAAAATCCCTTGACCGCTTCGATTTTCCGATGGCGGCTGTGCAGGGCCTGTCCGGCGAGGACGGCGCGGCCACGCTCACCGCGTTTACGGCCGCGGCAATTGTCAAGGCACAGGAACATTTCCCGGAGACGCCACGCTGCTGGATCATCTGTGGCGGTGGACGGCACAATCCGGTTCTCATGGCGGAATTGCACGCGCGGCTGAAGCAGAAGGTGATTACCGCGGAAGACGCAGGATGGCGTGGCGATTTTCTGGAAGCCGAGGCTTTCGCTTATTTGGCCGTTCGCAGCCTGATGGGCCTGCCGTTAAGCTTGCCCTCGACGACCGGAGTGCCCTACCCCATGCCGGGCGGTCGCCTGCACCGGCCGGCGCGGAACCCATCGTCGTAGCTTCACCTTTCGGTCAGGCAAGTGTGAAAGCACTGGCGGGGGGCATTCCCGCAAGCGTATGATGCTTGTGCTTCCGTTGCGCGGCAGATTCGGCGCCCAAAGGCACCTTTGCGGAAGCGGCCGCATGCAGCGGCCTGCCCGGCGCATTGACCACGTTTCCGGTAAGGTTTGTGGGATGCGGCGGTTCGGGCTAAACAGTCGCGCAGATAGGCAGGCAAAGCGCGGTCGCTTTGCGTCCGGGAGAAAGTACCATGGGTAGCTTTTCGATTTGGCATTGGCTGATATTGCTCGCCGTGGTGATGGTCGTGTTCGGCGGCAAGGGCAAGATTTCCGGTATCATGGGCGACGTTGCCCATGGCATCCGGAACTTCAAAGACGGTCTGAAGGACCCGAACGACGAGCAAGCCGTAGCCGACAAGCGTGAAGCGGTCGAAGCCAAAAAACCGGAAGAAGTCAAAACCAGCTAGTCCCGCCAGGACGGTTGGTCCGGTTTTCAGCAAGGGCCAGGGTACTCTGCATGTTCGACATCGCGTGGAGCGAGCTTTTCGTCATTCTGGTCGTGGCGCTGGTCGTCGTTGGGCCGAAGGATCTGCCCAGGCTGATGCGCACGGCGGGGCAATGGGCGGGCAGGGCGCGTGCCATGGCAGACCAGTTCCGCCGCAGCTTCGACGAAATGGCGCGGCAGAGCGAACTCGAAGATCTTCGCGCTGAGGTCAACAAGCTGCGGGCGGAGACCACGGAAGCGACGACCAAATCCCTGGCCGATTTGAATCAGGGAGCTTTCGCGGGCATTCCTGCCAAGCCTTTCATCGAGGACGTCGGCGCGGCGCCACCGGCAAGACCGGTCGATTCACCGGCAGTGGTGGCGGCCGAAATCAAATCCGCGATGATTCCACAGTCAGCGCCGGCCGCTGTAGAAGCCGCGCAGACACCGCAACCCGCCGCAAGCCCGGCTGTGGGTTAACTTTTCCTGCGACCAGTTCCGGAATTGCGAGCGTATGGCCAGTCCCACCCCTGAGGAAGAAAACGAACTCGAATCGAGCAAGGCGCCTCTGCTCGATCACCTGGTTGAATTGCGGACGCGAATCGTCCGCTCGGTGATCGCCTTCCTGATCTGCTTCATCATCTGTTTCGCTTTTGCGCGGCCGCTTTTCCAATTTCTGACGCAGCCCCTGTCGGACGCGCTGGCGGGTCAGCCAAACCGGCAGATGATCTTTACGGCGCTGTATGGACAGTTCTTCACTTACATGAAGCTGGCCATGTTTGGCGGCATCTGCATCGCTTTTCCCTATATGGCCATGCAGCTTTGGATGTTCATCGCGCCGGGTCTGTACCGGCACGAACGCAAGGCGATTCTGCCTTTCCTCGCGGCGACGCCGGTGATGTTTATTCTGGGCGGTGCATTCGTTTATTACCTGATGTTGCCGCGTGCGATTCATTTTTTCCTCAGCTATGAAATCCACGGCGGTCCCAACACGATCGGCATCCAGATGCTGCCGACGGTGAACGAATATCTTACCTTCGTCACCACGCTGATTTTTGCCTTCGGTTTCTGTTTCGAAATGCCGGTGTTGCTGTCACTCCTTGGCCGGGTTGGCATTGTCAGCAGCAAGGGTCTGGCGAGCGTCCGGCGCTATGCCATTGTTGGCGTATTTGTCGTCGCCGCGATCGTCACGCCGCCCGACGTGTTCAGCCAGTTGAGCCTCGCCATACCGCTTGTGGGCCTGTACGAACTCTCGATCCTGTCGGTGAGAATGATGGAAAGACAGCGCGCTGCGGAAGAAGCCAAGTCCGCCGCCAGCCCCGGCAGCAACGTCCAGCCGACCTGATCAACCCTTCATCAGCCCTCCGCCGTCAGAAGATTGGCGTCCCTGAACAACAGCCATTTGCCCTGCGGCGACTTGCGCAGCACCGATAGCGTGTAGCCTGACCGCCGGACCGGCTTTTCGTCCACCGCTGTCATCGTCAGCCTGAGATGCGTGCGGCACCACGCCCAATCGCCGCAAATTTCAACCTCCAACACATCGCTCTCGCCTTCGAACCGCATTTGTTTCATCTGGTCCGAAGCCGCGGCGAACGCTGCCTTTCCAAACGGCTTGACGCCGGGAACATGGAACAGCGCGTCTTCATGAATCAGCGCAAGTACGGCTTCGGTGTCGCCCGCTTTACTGGCCGCAATCCAGGCCGCGATCAGATCGTGGATAGCCTGTTCTTCGCCCGTCATGTGCTCACCCGTCGAAAATTACTGCCAATTTCGCGAGGACCTCGTCGACCACTTCCGGCGGAACCCTCTCAAGTCGCTTGCCGGCACGTGCTGCAATGTCCAGCGCTCCGGGCTGGTCGCAGCGCACAATACCCGTCGTTTGTGTGCCGGCCCCTTCCAAAGTGACGGCAAATCCAGCCGTACGCGCGAAAGCGCCTCCGGTGGTAATTGGCACAACCACCGGCACTCGGGTCACCTGATTGAACGGCTCGGGCGAAACGATGAGAACCGGCCGCCTTCCCCTTTGGTCATGACCCAGCGACGGGTCGAGCGCGACGAGCCAGATTTCGCCGCGCTTCATCAGATCAGTTCGCCGCCGGCAGGTTTACTGTCGAGCCATTCGCGGTCGTCTTTGCTCCGCGGAGCTCTTGGATTGCACTGCGCCAGCAGTTCGCCCAGCGTGTAATGTGGCCGCGCTCGTGGTTCCACGATAAGCCTGCCGCCTTCGACAGTGAGTCCAACCTTCGCCCCTGATCGCAATTGCAGCACATCCAGGAGCGCACGTGGAACCGCCCGCATGACCGAGCCTCCGACCTTGCGGAGGGTTGTGCTATGCATTTGTTGCTCCCTGAAGTTATATCGAAATATAATACAGCAGATATTCGCGTTGCGGCGTTGCGTTGCCCGTGGGCAGATTGACTTTGCGTGGCTGCTGCGGCCATGCCAGAACGGAAGCGATTGTTTCGCCGTCGTCATCCCATGTACGATCTCAAACTTATCCGCGAAAATCCCGATCACTTTGATACGGGCCTCCGCCGTCGCGGTCTCAATGCAATGAGCGCGGATGTGCTGGCGCGCGATGCCGCGCTGCGCGATCTGCTGGCCAGGCTGCAACAGTGGCAGGCAAAGCGGAACGAAAGCTCTCGCCAGATCGGGCTGGCGAAAGCGCGCAAGGATGAAGCCGCCGCCAATTCACTGATTTCCGAAGTCGCCGGACTGAAGGACCAGATTCAGGCGGGCGAGGAGGAACAGCGCCGGCTGGAAGCGCAGCTCAACGGCTTCATCGCAACCATTCCAAACTTGCCTGGCGGCGACGTTCCCGATGGTCCTGACGAATCCGCCAACGTCGAGCTCCGCCGCTGGGGGGAGGCGCCGCAATTCGACTTTGCGCCACGGGAACACGCCGATCTGGGTGAAGCACTCGGAGAGATGGATTTTGCGGCCGCCGCGCGCATGTCGGGATCACGCTTTGTGGTGCTGAAGAAGCGGCTCGCGCGTCTGGAGCGCGCGATCGCCCAATTCATGCTCGATCTCCATACGGAGGAATTTGGCTACACGGAAATTTCGCCGCCACTTCTCGTCCGCGATCAGGCGATGTTTGGCACCGGACAGTTGCCAAAATTCAAGGACGATCAGTTCTTCGCCGGCGAAATGGAATGGCGCAAAAAGCGGCTGGCTGAAGTCCTGCAAGCGGCCGAACACCAGGTGGAAAACCGCCCGGGTCACGTCCCGGCAGTGGTCGCGGAGCTGCTGGAACAGGCCGAAACGGCGGAACAGTTCTGGCTTATCCCCACGGCGGAAGTTCCTCTGACCAATCTTGTGCGTGAGCAAATACTCGCCGCGAGCGATCTGCCGCTGCGCTTTACCGCCTGTACGCCCTGTTTTCGCGCCGAGGCGGGCGCCGCGGGCAAGGACACAACCGGCATGATGCGGATGCATCAGTTCTCCAAGGTCGAGCTGGTTTCCATCACGACGCCGGAGCAGTCGGCGGAAGAGCACGAACGGATGACGCACTGCGCCCAGGAAGTTCTGAAACGCCTGGGATTGCACCATCGTGTGGTCGTTCTTTGCGCCGGCGACATGGGATTTGCTGCAACGAAGACTTACGACATCGAAGTCTGGTTGCCGGGACAGCACCGGTTCCGCGAAATCTCGTCCTGCTCGAACTGCGGCGACTTCCAGGCGCGGCGGATGAATGCGCGCTACCGGCCGGCGGACAGCAAGAGCACGCGCTTTGTCCATACGTTGAATGGATCGGGGCTTGCGGCCGGACGCACCCTGCTCGCGGTCATGGAGAATTATCAGCAGAAAGACGGCTCGATCCTGATTCCGCAGGCGCTCAGAGCCTATATGGGCGGGCTGGAGCGCATCGCCCGCTGATGAAACGGACAAAGCGGAAGACGCGTTTCCGGATTCTGGTCTGCAACGATGACGGTATTCATTCGCCGGGCCTTGCGGTTGCCGAGGATATTGCGCGCTCGCTCAGCGACGACATCTGGGTGGTTGCGCCGGAGACGGAACAATCAGGCGCCTCTCATTCGTTGACCCTGACCCTGCCGCTGCGGCTGCGGCATGCGGGCCATCAACGTTTTGCGCTGTCCGGCACGCCGACCGACTGCGTCATGATGGCCGGCATACACATCATGAAAAACGCGCTGCCGGACCTCGTGATCTCCGGAGTCAACCGCGGTTTCAATGTTGCGGATGACGTAACCTACTCCGGCACGGTCGCCGCGGCGATGGAAGGCTCGGTACTCGGCATTCCATCGGTGGCGCTCAGCCAGGCGGTGGGCGGGCGTGAGGATGAAGCGGCCATATTCGCCTGTGCTGCGCGTCACGGGGCGCGTCTGATGCGGCGTCTGGTCGAAATCGGTTGGCCGGAATCGGTGCTGCTCAACATCAATTTCCCGCCGCTCCCGCCGGGAAAGGTGAAAAAGGTGCTGGTCACATCACAGGGACAGCGCGACCAGTCCATGCTGCGCGTGGACGAGCGCGTCGATGCGAGGGGCCGGACCTATTATTGGGTCGGGTTCAGGCGCGTGTTCAGTGAGCCCGAAGCCGGTACCGATCTGCACGCGATTGCGCAGGGCTGTATTTCGGTGACGCCCTTGCATCTGGATCTTACGGCGTTCCGCGAAAAGCAGCGGCTTGAAGCCCAACTGGACGGTTCGATCGTGCGGCTCGGACGTCAGATGCAAGAGTCCGGCGGTGTTCCATTGAGGCGCCGGAAAAAATCCTCAACGCGCTTCCGCCGCACAGAGCGCTAGGCGAGCTTTTGTCCCAATTCGCCTGCCAGGTCCTGGATGAACTGCCAGGCCACCCGCCCCGAACGGCCGCCGCGAGTTGCCGCCCAGGCAATCGCACGTTCGCGTAATTGTTCCGGTCCGAGCTGGAGCCGAAAGTGATCGGCATAGCCAAACACCATCGCGAGATACTCCTCCTGTCCGCAATGGTGGAAGCCGAGCCACAGCCCGAAACGATCCGACAGCGATACTTTTTCTTCGACTGCTTCCGAAGGATTGATGGCGGTTGAACGCTCATTCTCCATCATATCGCGCGGCATCATGTGGCGGCGGTTGGAGGTTGCGTAAAACAGCACATTGGCGGGCCGCCCTTCGATACCGCCCTCCAAAGCCGCTTTGAGCGACTTGTAGCTCGTGTCCTCGCGATCAAAAGAAAGGTCATCGCAAAACAGCAGAAATCGCCGGTCAAGCTGGCGCAACTGCCGCAACAAGACCGGCAGGGTATGGATGTCCTCGCGATGGATTTCGATGAGCGCCATGCGCTCGCCGGGGTTCAACCGCCGGTTCACTTCCGCGTGCACCGCTTTCACGAGTGAGCTTTTTCCCATTCCACGCGCGCCCCAGAGCAGGGCGTTGTTGGCGGGCAGGCCGGCGGCAAAGCGACGGGTGTTCTCCAGCAGGATTTCCTGCGCGCGATCAATGCCTTTCAGAAGCTGAAGCGGAAGCGCCGGGATGTCATGTACCGCCAGCAATTGCGCTGGCTCCGGCTCCCAGATGAAGCCGTCACTGTCCAAAAACCCTGTGGCCCGGGCGTTTGCGCCGGCGGCGGTGGACTCTTCGAGCGCCCGGGCGATGCGGTCGAGAATCGCCTCGATTCGGGCAAAATCTTCAGCCATGCAAGATTCCGTAAAGGAAGTCCGCCGCGGTTGCAAAGGAGAGTAGCGGGGCTATATTCCGCACCTCTCCCGCGGAAGCAGTTCGCACACCAGCCCAATCAAATGAATTTCAACGATCCATTAGTCTCGACAATTGTGCCGTTGGTTCTGCTTTTCGGCATCTTTTACTTTCTTTTGATCCGCCCTCAGCAACAGCGGGTTAAAGTGCACCAGCAAATGGTCGAATCGGTGCGCCGCGGAGACACTGTTGTGACGGCCGGCGGCCTGATCGGCAAGGTCGCCAAAGTGAGGGATGATGGCGAACTGATGATCGAGATCGCGGACAATGTGCAGGTTCGTGTGCTCAAAAGCACCCTCACGGAAGTCCGCTCCAGGGGTGGTGAGAAGGCCGAATCCTGACTTCTGTGGGCCGCGGCAGGCCTGGTGAAAGGACGACGAATTCATGATTTACATCGGCCGCTGGCAGAGACTGACAGTCCTGGTCATCCTGTTCATGGGCTTTCTCTTCGCCCTGCCGAATCTCCTGCCCGAACGCACGCGCGCAGCCATGCCGGCCTGGCTGCCGAGTTCCACCGTCAACCTTGGGCTCGATCTCCAGGGTGGCTCCTATCTGTTGCTCGAAGTCGATATGCCGGGCGTGATCAAGGAGCGGCTGGAAACGCTGCGCGGCGACATTCGTGCGGCGCTGCGCAAGGAGCGGATCACCTACACCGGACTGGATGAGGCACGGGACAGCGTCACGCTGCATATTACGGACCTCTCTCAACTCGATGCCGCACGCAAGGCGCTGCACGACATCGCGTCGCCGCCGGGAACTTTCCTTGGCCTTGGCTCCGCCGAATATGACCTCAATGACGATGGACAGGGCAATTTCGGCTTCCGCATCTCGCCCGCCTATTTGCGGCAGATGCAGGCCCAGATCGTCAGCCAGTCCATCGAAGTGGTGCGCCGCCGCATCGACGCGCTCGGCACACGCGAACCGACCATTCAGCAGCAGGGCGATGACCGAATCCTGGTTCAGGTGCCGGGATTGAAAAATCCGGAAGAGCTAAAGCGCGTGTTGAGCACGACGGCGAAAATGAGTTTCCGCCTCGTGGACGTCGGTGGCAATGTCGAAGACGCGCTGAAGGGGCGGATTCCGCCGGACGATGAATTGCTCTACGAGCAAAACAAGGCCAATCAGCCGACCGCGCCCTATCTTGTCCAGCGGCGGGTCATGGTTTCCGGCGACCGGCTGGAGCACGCCAGCTCCGGCTTTGATCCGCGAACCGGTGAGCCTGTGGTGAACTTCGCGTTCGATACGCGTGGCGCACGTGAATTCGGCGATGTCACCAAGGCGAATGTCGGCCGCCCGTTTGCCATCGTGCTGGACAACAAGGTGATTTCCGCGCCCGTGATCCGCGAACCTATCCTGGGCGGGCAGGGGCAGATTTCCGGCAATTTCACTCTTGAGACCGCCAATGACCTGTCTGTTCTGCTGAATGCGGGCGCACTGCCGGCGGCGCTGGCGGTCATCGAGGAACGGACGGTTGGCGCCGAACTGGGCGCGGACTCGGTTCAGGCCGGAAAGCTGGCGGCGATCGGTGGATTGCTCGCGGTCGTCGTTTTTATGGTGGCGACCTACGGCCTGTTCGGCTTCTTCGCGACGCTTGCGCTCAGTGTCAACATGGCGCTGCTGTTTGCGCTGCTTACCGGTTTGCAGGCCACGCTGACGCTCCCCGGCATTGCCGGCATGGTGCTGACCATGGGCATGGCGGTGGATGCCAATGTGCTGATTTACGAACGTATTCGCGAAGAAATGCACAGTGGCAAGACGGTCATGGCGTCCATTGACGCAGGCTTCCGGCGCGCCACGGCGACGATTATCGACACCAACATGACCCACGTGCTCGCGGCTTCGATCCTCTACGCGGTTGGCAGCGGGCCGGTGCGTGGCTTCGCGGTCACGCTGGGTCTTGGCGTGATTACATCCTTCTTCACCGCCGTCATGGTGACGCGCCTCATCGTGGTGACCTGGCTTCGCCGCACCCGTCCCAAGGCCCTCGTTCTCTAATTCCGTCAACCCGGAACGGACGTCCCGCGCTTGGACGGCACGGGGCGGGTGCTATAATCCGGCCGGTGATTCTTGGCGGGGGACAATGATACCGGCGATTCTGCTCAGCTTGCGGAACACTGTGATCGCGGGCTTCGTGCTCGCATTCCTTGTGTTCCTGCTCTACGTCTTCGAAACCGAATTCAGCAATTACGTATTCTGGCCCTTTTTCGTACGCTGGCTTCACATCCTTTCCGGAATCATGTGGATCGGCCTGCTGTACTATTTCAATTTCGTGCAGACGCCGATGATGCGGAAAATTCCCGATGAACTGAAGGGCGGCGTCTCGCGCTTTATCGCGCCGGAAGCCCTGTTCTGGTTCCGTTGGGGTGCCATGGCAACCATTGTACTGGGGATCATCCTCGCGGTGCTGAACGGATCTCCTCAGTCTCTGTATTACCTTGCGCAAGCCTATACCATCGATGCCATTGAAGGTTTCATCGATCTTAAGATGATGCTGCTCGGAATCGGCATGTGGCTGGGAACAATCATGTGGTTCAACGTCTGGTTCGTGATCTGGCCGAACCAGCAGAAGGTGTTGAACATCGGCAATGCCTGGCCCGATTTGCCGACTGATCAGAAAGCCAAGGCGGCGCGGATTTCGGGGCTTTACTCGCGCGTCAACACGCTGCTTTCGATTCCGATGCTGTTCTGCATGGTCTCTGCCGCGCATCTCGCCTGAATGAGAAGCGAGTGAAGAGGAGCAAGAAGCGAGACTGCTTTGTTGTACCGCGGGCTTCCAGCCCGCATTTCTGGCATCCGGAATTCCGGTGACGATCTGCCTGACTTCTGCGAAACACTCGTCCGAAAGCACGATTACGACCGATATCTGGCGGCATTGTTTGCGCCCGGCGCTGCGCGCGCCGGACTGGTCGCGCTCTATGCGTTTAATTACGAGACCGCGAAAATCGCCGAGAGTGTGCGCAATGCGATGGCGGGGCAGATTCGGCTGCAATGGTGGCGTGAAGCCATCGAAGAGATATATGCAGGCAGACCAGGGCGCACCGAACTGTTGAAGCAGCTCGCGGTAGCAATTGCTGCTCATCGCCTGCCGCAATCGCTGTTCGAGTCCATGCTGGAGGCGCGCGAACTCGACCTGGAACAGTCTCCGTTTCCCGACGCGCGGAAGCTTGAATCCTACTGCGACGCCAGTTCGGGCAATCTCGTGCGCCTTGCCGCGCGCATCCTTGGTGCAGATGACCGGCTGGATGGCGCCGCGGGCGAAGCGGGAACGGCCTATGCGATCACCGGCCTGTTGCGCGCGCTCGCGTTCAATGCGGCGCGTTCGCGGGCCATTCTTCCTGGCGACGAAATGGCAAGAGCCGCGGTTTCAGCGCGCGACATTATGGCGGGTCGCTCGACGCCCGGACTCTGCGCTGTGCTGGCTCGAATGGCAGGAATTGCGCGGGCGCACTATCTGCGCATTGGCAAAATCGAACGCCGGTTCCTGCCCGCGATCCTTCCGGCGGCGCTGGTCCCGGGGTATCTGCGGATCATCACCCGGCAAGGTTTCGATCCTTTCCGCGATTCCTCAGCGATTCCCGGCTACCGCCGTCAACTGATCTTCCTCCACGCAATCATGCGCGGTCAGGTCTGACATCACTCCGCGGCGGCGCGGTCGCCGAGCCAGGCATCAAGGGCCGAAAGCGCCCGATGCGCCAAGGCCTTTTTCTTGTCGCGGCCGCGCTCTGGACCGGAAAGCGCCGGAAACAGGCCGTAGTTGACGTTCATCGGCTGAAACATCTTGGCATCCGCGTTGGCGGTGATATGCGCGAGCAGCGCACCCAGTGCAGTGACCTGCGGCGGGGCAACAGCGGTTTCGCCACGCGCTTCGGCGGCGGCGAACCGGCCGGCCAAAAGCCCGATGGCAGCGGATTCGACATAGCCTTCGACCCCGGTGATCTGGCCTGCGAAGCGCCAACAGGGATTGGCCTTCAGGCGCAGTTCGCAATCCAGCAGCCGGGGTGCGTTCAGAAAAGTGTTGCGGTGAATCCCGCCCAACCGGGGAAAGCGTGCGTTCGCCAATCCTGGAATGGTGCGGAATATCCGCAGCTGTTCACCATGTTTCAGCTTGGTCTGGAATCCGACCATGTTCCAGAGAGTCCCGAGGCTGTTGTCCTGTCGCAGCTGCACCACCGCGTAAGGCCGCGCGCCGGTCAACGGATTGCGCAACCCCACCGGCTTCATCGGGCCAAACCGCAGTGTGTCCGCGCCGCGCGACGCCATGACTTCGATCGGCAGACAACCCTCGAAATAGGGTGTTGATCGCTCCCATTCATGGAATTCGGTCTTTTCGCCGGCCAGCAGCGCCGCGACAAAACCCCGATACTCCTCGCAATTCATCGGACAATTGATGTAATCGGCCGTGCCACCGCCTGGCCCCTGCTTGTCGTAGCGCGATTGCATCCAGGCTTTGTCCATATCGATGGAGTCGCGTTCGACAATCGGCGCGATCGCATCGAAAAAGGCCAGCGACTCCACGCCCGTGATTCCACGGATTGTTTCAGCCAGGGCGGCGGACGTCAGCGGACCGGTCGCAATGATGGTATTGGTCCAGCCCGGCAGAGGCACGGCTATCTCTTCTCTCACAACCACGATGCGTGGATGAGCGACAATGCGTGCCCCGACCGTTTCCGAGAAAGACTCGCGATCGACCGCCAGCGCCCCGCCGGCAGGCACTTTGCTCGCATCCGCGGCGGCCATGATGAGTGATCCCGAGCGGCGCATTTCCTCATGCAACAGGCCGACCGCGTTGTTTTCCCAGTCGTCCGAGCGAAGCGAATTCGAGCACACCAGCTCGGCGAGCCGGCCGGTGCGATGAGCGTCGGTCAACCGGACCGGCCTCATTTCGTGCAACGCGACGTTGACGCCAAGGCCGGCCGCTTGCCAGGCTGCTTCCGAGCCCGCGAGGCCGCCGCCGATGATGTGGACAGGTCCCATAACCCTCGCGCATAAACCGGAACCGCGGCTACGGCAATTGGCGAAATTGTGAGGCTGTCGGCAGCGGGGAACCGGGTTCCCGGTGGCGCAGCCTCGCCGGCATTGTGCTAATAAGCCCGCCAGATTCGTCTGTTCAGGCCGGTGGACGCTTGGGATTTTCCGTGATGCATAAGATTCCGGTGGGGCAAACGATTACGACTGCCTATCGATTCCTGTTCACCGAAATCGGCACGATCCTCGGGATTTGCTGGTTTCCCGCGCTGCTGTCGTCGCTCGCAAGCTATTTCACCTATCTTTATGCGGCTCTGCACCAGGCCGATATGGCGGATGGCGACGTGCAGATCCGCCTTTCATATCTTTTCGTGACGCTCATTGGCCTGGCGGTGACGATTTTTGCCGCATCCGTCATGGCGGTCGCGATCACCCGTCACGTGCTCGGGCGGCGGGCCACGGGAGTGGTTGCCTATTTCGCCATTGGACCCATGGAGTGGCGCATGTTTACAGCCACGATTCGCTACATCGCCGGATCGGCCGCGCTTCTCATCCTCGCGGTGATTGTCGCCGATGTTGCGTTCAGAATCGCCGGAGTGCCTGTCGATTCGGGGTCCCCAATCCGGGCGACGGCTCCGGAAATCATTGCGGCGCTGATCGCCTGGTTCGCATTTATCGGGGCCGTTGTCGTGATTCTTCGTATGGGCTTTTTCATTCCGCCCACGATTGTCGCTGAAAACCATGGCGGCCTGCGGCGGAGTTTTGAACTCACGGGCGGAAACGTGCTGCGCGCCATTGCCGTCATCGCGGTGCTCGGGATTCCGTTCCTCATGCTTCTGTTCGGAGGTGAATTCGTCCTGATCCGTTCCGCGCTCGGCCCCGCAATGTACGCCATGACCCCTGCCGAGTTCGTGCAGCGTGCCGGCGAGGCCATGCAGGACAAACTGTTGCCGTGGGAAGCGTTCACGGGCGTTATTTTCGTGCTGGCTTCCGGGCTGATCTATGGCGGCGCTGCCGTCGCTTATCGGGCAACGATCGGGGACGACTCATTCACCCTCACGGTCCGCGCAGACCGCACGTAGCAAAAATTTTCTCACGCCAGAGCGCGGAGCTTTTTCTTCAGCATCGGCTTGAGATACTGCCCGGTGTGGGAACGCGCCGTTGCGGCGACGTCCTCCGGTGTGCCGGTGGCGATGATCTCGCCGCCGCCTTCGCCGCCTTCCGGCCCGAGATCGATGATCCAGTCGGCGGTCTTGATCACGTCCAGATTGTGTTCGATCACCACCACGGTGTTCCCCGAATCCACCAACTCATGCAGCACCTCGAGCAGTTTGCGCACGTCCTCGAAGTGCAGCCCGGTTGTGGGTTCGTCGAGAATGTACAGCGTTCGCCCCGTTGCCCGGCGCGAAAGCTCTTTCGCCAGCTTGACTCGCTGCGCCTCACCACCTGAGAGCGTCGTCGCCTGCTGGCCGACCTTGATGTAACCGAGGCCAACGCGCGTCAGCGTATCGAGTTTTTCCCGGATCGCCGGTACCGCCCTGAACAGTTCGGCGCCCGCCTCAACCGTCATGTCCAGCACGTCCGCAATGGAATGACCGCGGAATCGGACTTCCAGAGTTTCGCGGTTGTAACGTTTTCCGCCGCAGACATCACATTGCACGTAAACGTCCGGTAAAAAATGCATCTCGATCTTGATGACTCCATCACCCTGGCAGGCTTCGCAGCGGCCGCCCTTCACGTTGAAGGAAAACCGCCCAGGCCCGTAACCGCGAGCTTTGGCCTCGGGCAATCCGGCAAACCATTCGCGAATTGGCGTGAAGGCGCCGGTGTAAGTCGCAGGATTGGAGCGTGGGGTACGTCCGATCGGGGACTGGTCGATGTCGATGACTTTGTCGAGGAATTCGAGACCCATCAGTCTGTCATGTTTGGCCGGGTGCTCGCGTGCGCCCAGAAGGCGGCGCGCCACTGCGCGATAAAGCGTTTCGATAATCAGTGTCGATTTTCCGCCGCCAGAGACGCCGGTTACGCAGGTGAACGTCCCAAGCGGTACGGTGGCCGTGACATTCTTGAGATTGTTGCCGGCCGCACCGGTCAGTTCCAGCCAGTGATTGTGAGCGGCGCGCCGCCGTCGTGATGGAATCGGAATCTCGCGCACGCCGGAAAGATATTGTCCCGTAAGACTCGCCGGATTCGTGATCACCTCCAGTGGCGTTCCTTCCGCGACGACCTTGCCGCCGTGAATTCCGGCGCCCGGCCCCATATCGATGACGTAATCGGCGATCCGGATTGCCTCCTCGTCATGTTCGACGACCAGAACCGTGTTTCCGAGGTCGCGCAGATTTTTTAGCGATTGGAGCAGTCGCGCATTGTCGCGCTGATGCAGCCCGATCGAAGGTTCATCCAGCACGTAGAGCACGCCCGACAATCCGGAACCGATTTGTGACGCCAGCCGGATGCGCTGACTCTCGCCGCCCGAAAGCGAACCGGATGAGCGCGCAAGCGTCAGATATTCCAGCCCCACATTGTTGAGGAAAAGCAGCCTTGCCCGGATTTCCTTCAGGACACGGGCTGCAATCTCGCGCTGCTTTGGAGTCAGCTGCGAATCCAGCCCGGCGAACCAGCGATCCGCGGACCGGATCGACATTTCGCACAGTTGGCCGATATGAAGTCCCGCGATTTTCACGCACAGCGCTTCGGGTTTCAGACGGTAGCCGTGGCAGGCATCGCAGGGATTCTGCGCCTGATACCGTTCCAGATCTTCGCGAATCCAGGAGGAATCCGTCTCTTTGTGGCGCCGTTCCATATTCGGAATCACGCCCTCAAACTCCTTTTTGACATCGTAACGGCGCATTCCGTCATCATAGGAGAACTTGATCTCCTCATTGCCGGAGCCGAACAGGATTGTCTGGCGCACGCGTTCGGGCAAATCGTCCCAGGGCGTGTTCAGCGATACCTTGTAATGGCGGGCGATGGCATCCAGCGTTTGCAGGTAATAGGGCGAGGAGGACCGCGACCAGGGTGCAATCGCGCCCTGCCGGAGCGAAAGACTTCCGTCGGAAACAACGAGATCTGGATCGAAATAGAGCTTTGAACCCAGTCCATCGCATTCGGGACAGGCGCCATGCGGATTGTTGAATGAGAACAGCCTCGGTTCGATTTCCGGAATGGTGAATCCCGAGACAGGGCAGGCGAATTTCGACGACATCACCAGGCGCTTTGGCTCGCCGTGTTCCTTTTCGTCTGCGAATTCCACCACGAGCAGGCCGTCGGCAAGATCGAGCGCGGTGGCGATGGAATCCGGCAAGCGGTTTCCGAGGTCGCCGCGCACGGCCAGACGGTCGATGACGACTTCGATGTCGTGTTTCAACTTCTTGTCCAGCGCGGGTGCACTGGAAAGTTCAACCATCCGGCCATCGATTTTGACGCGCTGAAATCCCTTCTTCTGTAGTTCGGCGAGTTCCTTGCGGTATTCACCTTTGCGTCCGCGTACGATGGGGGCCAGCAGATACAGCCGTGTTCCTTCCGCCAGCGCCAGAATGCGGTCTGCCATTTGGCTCACGGTCTGACTCTCTATCGGCAATCCGGTTGCGGGAGAGTAGGGCACGCCCGCACGGGCATAGAGCAGTCGCAAATAGTCATAGATTTCGGTCACCGTACCCACGGTAGAGCGCGGATTGCGGGAGGTGGTGCGCTGCTCGATCGAGATTGCTGGTGAGAGGCCATCGATATGATCGACATCGGGCTTCTGCATCATTTCCAGGAATTGCCGGGCATAGGCCGACAGGCTCTCGACATATCGCCGCTGCCCTTCCGCATAGATTGTGTCAAAGGCAAGCGACGATTTGCCCGACCCGGAGAGGCCCGTGATGACAACCAGCCTGTCGCGGGGGATTTCGACGTCGATGTTCTTGAGGTTGTGCTCGCGTGCGCCGCGGATCGAAATTGTCTTCTGCATGCTGTTTCCTATGGCCGCGCCATCCCGCGCCGCAAGCGCCTTGCGAGTGCGAATCGCAACGCCAAATTTAAGCTGGAACAAACGTGGAACAAATGCTAGGTTGCGCTGCCACGCAAATCCAGGTGGAAAACTCCGGCCTTGCGTGGCGCAGACCAGAATCAGGCGCTATTTTGCGCTTCAAGCTAGGGAGATAAGGATGGCGGGCAGTGTCAACAAGGTAACGCTGATCGGCAATCTGGGGCGCGATCCGGAGGTGAGGCGGCTGAATTCGGGCGATCCTGTCGTGAGCCTGCGCATAGCCACGTCCGAATCCTGGCGCGACAAGGCTTCGGGAGAGCGCAAGGAACGCACCGAATGGCATCAGGTCGTCATCTACAATGAAAATCTCTGCAAAGTTGCCGAGCAATATTTGCGCAAGGGTTCGAAGGTTTATCTGGAGGGCCAGCTGCAGACGCGCAAGTTTACCGACAAGGATGGGCATGAGAAGTACACGACGGAAGTGGTGCTGACGCGCTTTCGGGGCGAACTTGTGATGCTGGATCGCGCCGACGGTGAGAGGGCGGAGCGGCCCGCCCCCGCCATGGCGGGCGCGGGCGAAAGCCGCAGTTTTCAGCGCGACGATCTCGACGACGAAATTCCATTCTGATAGGCCCCGCTCGCGTAGCCGCCATGATTCGAGCCCAAACATGCACAGCTTTGGCGCGTCCGTACGGCGCCTGGGTTTTGCCGCGCTTTGCCTGCTGTGCCCTGGCCTCGCCGCCTGTTCATCGGGCCGCGCCTCACAGGGTTTTGTCACCTCGCAACTGATGGCTGCCTACATTCCGCTGTACCAGCGTCAGATTCTGGTGTTCGGACGTTGGGGCGCTGCCGTCGCCCTGACGCCGAATGTCGCCGTTACAAACGATCACAACCTGAATTTCATCCCGGCGGACCGCGTGATCGCGCGTTCGCGCGATTATGACCTGCTCTACTTCCGAACCGAAGACCACGAGGCGCCCCTATTTGCAAATCCCACAGTAGGCGAGCAAGTCGTTGCCTATGGTGAAGGCAGCAGCCGGGATGTGCGGCAGGCCGAGGGCGCGGTCACGGCACTCAATGAGTTTGTCGCGCCGCGCTGTGATGGTTGCCCGGATCAGCGCGCACTGATCTACAAGGCCAAAGCCGGAGAGGGTTTTTCCGGCGGGCCGGTCGTGGATGCCGGAACCGGCGCGGTGATCGGCATCACCTTCGGCTACAAGGACGACAAGGAGTCCGGCAAGGCCACAAGGCTCATGTATGCCTATGACATCGGCCTGGTGCTGGATGAAATGCACCGCCTTGTCTCTGGCCAATGATCGCCGGCTTCATGGCAAATCAGCGCGCACAATGCTAATTCACCGCAACCTTGCGCACGCATAACGAGATCAGTTCTTGAGCAGCGACAACTCCAGCGAATCCGGCAGCGCCAGAGGCGAAGGCAACATCAGCCCGGTAGCGATCGAAAGCGAGCTGAAGCGCTCCTACCTTGATTACGCGATGAGTGTGATCGTGTCTCGCGCGCTGCCCGACGTGCGAGACGGGCTGAAACCGGTGCACAGGCGCATCCTCTATTCCATGCACGAAAGCGGCTATGACTGGAACAAGCCGTACCGCAAATCGGCGCGTGTGGTCGGCGACGTCATCGGCAAATATCATCCGCACGGCGATCAGGCGGTTTATGACGCGCTGGTGCGGCTCGCGCAGGAATTCTCGATGCGCCTGCCCCTGATCGACGGCCAGGGGAATTTCGGTTCGGTCGATGGCGATCCTCCCGCAGCCATGCGCTATACGGAGGTCCGCCGCGCGCGTGCCGCCCATGCGCTGACCGAAGATCTCGAAAAGAGCACGGTCGAATTCCAGGACAATTACGACGCGTCCGAACGCGAGCCGGTGGTGTTGCCAGCCCGCTTTCCCAATCTTCTGGTCAATGGCGCCGGCGGCATCGCCGTCGGCATGGCGACCAATGTGCCACCCCACAATATGGGCGAGGTGGTCGATGCCTGCCTCGCGTACATCGAGGACCCGGCGATCGGCCTCGATACTCTGACGGAAATTGTGCCCGGTCCCGACTTCCCAACGGGCGCCCTGATCATCGGCCGTACTGCGCCACGTTCTGCGCTGGCCCGCGGCCGCGGATCCGTGCTGATGCGCGCACGGCTGCACACCGAGGAAATCCGGCGCGACCGGGAGGCGATCATCGTCACCGAGATTCCGTATCAGGTGAACAAGGCAAGGATGCTTGAGCGCATCGCCGACCTCGTACGGGACAAGCGGGTCGAAGGCATCGCCGAACTGCGCGACGAAAGCGACCGCCATGGTATGCGCGTGGTTATCGAACTGAAACGCGATGCTTCCTCACAGGTCGTGCTGAATCAGCTTTACCGCTACTCGGAGCTGCAGACGAGTTTCGGGGTGAACATGCTGGCGCTGAATGGCGGCCGCCCGGAGCTGATGAATCTGAAGGAGATGATCGCGGCCTTCGTGCTTTTCCGCGAAGAGGTGGTGACACGGCGCACCCGTCACGATCTTGCCAACGCGCGCGAGCGCGGCCATGTCCTGGTAGGTCTCGCGATTGCGGTCGCCAATATCGATGAGGTCATTGCGCTGATCCGCGCCGCGCCCGATGCCGTGAGCGCCAGAACCCGGCTGATGGAGCGCGCCTGGCCCGCGGAAACGATCGCGCCGCTGGTGCGGCTGATTGCCGATCCCAGGCACCAGGTTGCGGCAGACAATACGATCCGGCTGACCGAAGAACAGGCCAAAGCCATTCTCGAAATCCGGCTGCAACGCCTGACCGCGATGGGAATCTCGGAAATTGCCGCCGAAGTTGAGAAACTTGGGGTCGCCATCGCGGATTACCTGGACATCCTGCGTTCCCGCCCGCGCGTACTTGCGATCGTCAAGGATGAGCTCGCCGCCGTTCGCCACGATTTCGCAACCCCGCGGCGAACCGAAATCGTCGATGCCGACATCGAAGTGGAGGACGAAGATCTCATCGAGCGCGAAGATGTCGCCGTGACGGTGACCCACGCCGGCTACATCAAACGCACACCGCTTGCGGAATATCGGGTGCAGGGCCGCGGCGGCAAGGGACGGGCCGGAATGGCGACCCGCGAAGAAGATTTCGTGACCCACATCTTCGCCGCGAACACCCATGCGCCGCTTCTGTTCTTTTCGTCCACCGGCATGGTGTATCGCCTTAAGGTCTGGCGCCTTCCGGAAGCGCGGATCCAGGGCCGGGGAAAGGCGATGGTGAATCTGCTTCCTTTGCAGGAAGGCGAGCGCATCGCCACGATCCTGCCTCTGCCGGACGATGAATCGGCCTGGGACCGCTTTCAGGTTCTGTTCGCCACGAAATCCGGCCATGTCCGGCGCAATGAGTTGTCGGATTTCGCCAACATCCAGAAGACCGGCAAGATCGCGATGAAGCTCGATCCGGGCGACGGTATTGTCGGCGTGCAGCTGTGCGGTCCCACGGACGACGTTCTGCTCACCACGCGGCTCGCAAAGTGCATACGTTTTTCGATTACCGCCATTCGCGTTTTCAAGGGACGGGAATCCGTGGGCGTACGCGGTATCAGGCTTGGCGAAGGTGATGAGGTCGTCAGCGTCGCGTTGCTGGCGGGCAACGACACGTCGGTTGCGGAAGCGCGCGCCTATCTGAAGCAGGCGAGCGCAGCACGAAAAGCCCAGGGCGAATCCGTTCCGGAAGAGATCGACGCGTCTGCGGACGAGCCGCCGGATGAGGCCGACGACGGCGGCGAAGAAGCCGTGCTGTCACCGGAACGCTACGCGGAATTGGGCGCACGCGAGCAGTTTGTGCTCGCCGTGAGCGAACAGGGCTTCGGCAAGCGCACCAGTTCCCATGAGTATCGGACCATGGGTCGCGGCGCGCAGGGTATCGCCGCCATGTCGCTCAAGAACAGGAACACCGCGCTGGTCGCGGCGTTTCCCGTCGAAGATCCGGACCATCTGATGCTGATCACCGATCAGGGCAAAACCATCCGGCTGCCGGTCGCCGGGATCAGCATGCAAAGGCGCACCGCCCAGGGCGTAACCCTGTTTCGGCTTGAGGACGGCGAGCGGGTGGTCTCGGTTGAGCGCATCGCCGAAACTTCCGGGGAGGCGGAGGAATGAGTCTCCGTCGCACGGCACTCTACCCCGGAACCTTCGATCCGGTCACGCTGGGCCATCTCGACATTGTCCAGCGCGCGGTCAAGCTGTTCGACCATCTGGTGATCGGGATCGCGAACAATCCATCGAAGAGCCAGGCTTTCGCGCTGGACGAGCGGATCGAAATGGTGCGGCGCGAAACCGCGCCATTTTCCGGCGGCGAACGCGCGACCATCACGGTCCAATCGTTCGACTCGCTACTCATCCACTTTGCGCGCAAGATCGGGGCAACCGTGATTATTCGCGGACTCCGCGCCGTCTCGGATTTTGAATATGAATTCCAGATGGTCGGAATGAATCAGCGGCTCGAACCGAATATCGAAACGATATTTTTGATGGCCGATCCGCGCCATCAGGCCATAGCATCGCGTCTGGTCAAGGAAATCGCGAGTTTTGGCGGCGATGTCGGGGCCTTCACCACGCCTGCCGTTGCGGATGCGCTGAAGAAGCGTTTTGCGGGCTCTTGAACAGGGAAAGTCAAATGGCTGATCAGGCTGAAACCATTCATCTCCAACTCAAGTCCGGTACGGTCATCATCGAACTGTTGCCGAAGCTCGCGCCCAACCACGTGCAGCGCATCAAGGATCTGACCTCGGAAGGCTTTTACGACGGTGTGAGCTTTCATCGCGTGATTGCAGGCTTTATGGCGCAAACCGGGGATCCCACCGGGACGGGGACCGGCAAGTCGAACAAGCCTAATTTGCGTGCGGAATTCAGCCGTGAGCCGCATCTTCGGGGCGTTTGCTCCATGGCCCGCAGCGGCGATCCGAATTCCGCAAACAGCCAGTTCTTTATCTGTCTTGCGGATGCTCCCTGGCTGGACGGTCAGTACACAGTGTGGGGGCGGGTGATCGAAGGCATGGATCACGTGGACACGATAAAAAAGGGCAGTTCTTCGGATAACGGCACGGTCGCCGATCCCGATCGCGTCATCGAAATGACTCTACCCTGACACTGAACGTCGCATCCCGTGATTTGCCCCTGTATCCTCATCGGCTAAACGATGCCGGGCGTGCGAGAGCGGGAGTCGAACAAGCGTGACGGAAGCCATATCCTTCATTGATCTTCAGGCGCAGCGGAAACGCCTCGGCGCGGCGCTCGAAACTGCTATCGCCGAAGCGGTGACAGGCGGCCAGTGGATACTGGGGCCACAGGTCGCGAAGCTGGAACAACAGCTCGCGCAGTTTGCCGGCGTGAGGCACGCCATCTGCTGTGCAAATGGCACCGATGCATTGCTGGTGATCCTGAAGGCCTGGGGCATCGGGCCTGGAGATGCCGTCTTCGTCCCTGCCTTCACATTTGCCGCAACTGCGGAAGTGGTGGTTTTGGCCGGTGCGACGCCGGTCTTTGTCGATGTCCTGCGTGAGACATACAACATGGATCCCGCAAGTCTCGAAACCGCGCTGGCCATGGTCCGGTGCGATGGCCATCTGAAGCCGCGGGCGGTGATCGCCGTCGATCTGTTCGGGCAACCCGCGGATTATCGCAAGCTGCAACCGATCGTTGCGGCGGAAAAGCTCCACCTGTTGTGCGATTCGGCGCAGGCCTTCGGCGCAATTCTCGATGGCCGGGGTACCGTTTCGTATGGCGAGGCGGCGGGGACCAGTTTCTTTCCGGCAAAGCCGCTCGGCTGCTACGGCGATGGCGGCGCCTGTTTCACCAACGACGAATCGCTTGCGGCCGTCCTGCGCGTGTTGCGCGTGCATGGTCAGGGTACGGAGAGTTACCAGTATGAACGGATTGGCCTGAACTCGCGACTGGACACGATTCAGGCGGCAATCCTGATTGAAAAGCTGGCAATTTTCCCGGAGGAGATCGAAGCCAGGGAACGCATCGCCGGCCGGTTCAACCGCGCGCTCGGTCAGCGGCAAGCACTTCGTGTACCGGAGCTGATCGGCGGAGCGCGTTCGGTTTGGGCCCAGTACACAATCCGGGCAAAGAATCGGGGCGATCTGCAGGTGCGTCTCAAGGACGCCGGCATTCCAACCCGCGTTTATTACCCGGCGCCGCTACCGCATCAGCCCGCGTATGCGCGCTACCCATCGGCGCCTATTCCCGTGACCGTCGAACTCTGCAATCAGGTGCTGAGCCTTCCCATGCATCCCTATCTTTCCGATGCGGAGCAGCAGCGGATCATGGACGCGGTTTTGCAAATCGCGCACTGAGCCGGCGGCATTCCATGCGGATTGATCAATTCGCGTTTGACCTGCCGGAAAATCTGATTGCGCTCCGGCCGGCGGCGCCACGGGACAGTGCGCGTCTGCTTGTCGTTCGCGAAGACGGTACGCGGGAGCACCGGATCGTGCACGATTTGCCGGGACTGCTTCGCCGCGGCGATATGCTGGTCGTCAACGACAGCAAAGTCATTCCCGCGCGGCTGTTCGGCATCCGGCAGAGGGGCGAGCATGACTCGGCATCGGGAGCGAAAGTCGAATTGCTGCTGCACCGGCGCGTCGGTCCCGACACGTTTTGTGCCCTCGCGCGTCCGGCGAAGCGGCTCAAAACCGGTGATGTCGTCTGTTTTGGCACGAAGCTGACGGGGACTATTGTTTCGCGTGACGGCGCGGAGGTGACAATCGCGTTCCAGCAGCAGGGAGCGGAGCTGGACAGCGCGATTGCGGCGGATGGCGTGGTGCCTCTGCCGCCCTACATCGCCGCGAAGCGTGCCGCAGACCTCCGTGACGTTAAGGATTACCAGACGGTTTATGCCCGGGTGTTTGGGTCTGTCGCCGCGCCAACCGCGGGTCTGCATTTCACTCCCGAGCTGCTGCGGAGTTTGGGTGCGTGTGGAATTTCCGTCGCGTCGATAACCCTGCACGTCGGCCTGGGTACATTTTTGCCGGTTACGGCAGAGGATTCGGCCGATCACGTGATGCATTCGGAATACGCCGAGATTCCGCCGGCTGTCGCCAGTCAGATCAACGAAGCGCGGATCGCCGGTGGCCGCATTGTGGCGGTCGGCAGCACTGCGCTCCGAACGCTCGAAACGGCGAGCGATGACAGCGGGCGAATTCACCCGTTCGGGGGCGAAACGAACCTCTTCATAACTCCTGGATACCGCTTCAAAGCGGTCGATGTGTTGCTTACAAACTTCCATCTGCCAAAATCGACACTGTTCATGCTGGTGTCGGCCTTTTCCGGTACTGCGGTGATGAAGACGGCCTATTCCGAGGCCATCAACGCAGGCTATCGCTTTTATTCCTATGGTGATGGCTGTCTGCTGTTCCGGGCGTCAGCATGAGTGCGCTGCGCCTCGAGATTTTGGCGAGTGACGGGATGGCGCGCAGCGGTGTTTTGCATCTGCCGCGCGGACAGGTTGAGACGCCGGCATTCATGCCGGTCGGAACGGCGGCGACCGTAAAAGCCATGCTGCCGGAAAGCGTCGCCGAAACCGGTGCGCGCATTGTTCTGGGAAACACATACCACCTTATGCTGCGGCCGGGCGCCGAGCGGATCTCGCGGCTTGGCGGCCTGCACAAATTCATGAACTGGCCGTACAACATCCTGACTGACTCAGGCGGGTTCCAGGTGATGTCGCTCGCCGCTTTGCGCAGAATCGGCGAGGAAGGCGTTCACTTCCGTTCACATATCGATGGTTCGGAACAGTTTTTGTCGCCGGAGCGGTCGATGCAAATTCAGGACTTGCTTGGCGCAAACATCCAGATGGTGCTGGACGAATGTGCGCCTTTCCCGTCCAGTTTCGAGAGCATCGAAACGTCTCTGGCGCTTTCGATGCGGTGGGCAATGCGGTCAAAAGCTGCGTTCCGGAAAAAGCCGGGCCATTTTTGCTTCGGCATCGTGCAGGGCGGCGTATTTCCCGATTTGCGCCGACGGTCGGCAGAGGCACTCGGCCGAATCGGCTTTGACGGTTATGCGATCGGCGGGCTTGCGGTGGGTGAGGGGCAACCCGCGATGTTTGAGACGATTGAGGCGGCGCTGCCGCATCTGCCGCCCGATTCTCCGCGCTATCTGATGGGCGTTGGCAAGCCCGACGACATCATCGGCGCGGCACTCCGGGGTATCGACATGTTCGACTGCGTTCTGCCGACGCGA
>JANWHR010000048.1 GCA_025450355.1 Micropepsaceae bacterium | reverse complement strand
CCACCGCGTCGAAGGCACGCGGATCGTAGGGGAAACCATGCAACAGCAGAACGGGATATCCGGTTGCGGGGCCAGTTTCCTCGTAGGCAATGTCCAGCACCCCGGTGCGGATATGCCTGATCGCCAGTGGCGCCGGCGCTTGCGCAAAAGTGCGGACCGGAACAAGTGCCGAAGCTGCGGCCAGTGCACCGAACCGGCGGCGATTCACCTGGGGCATCGCTTGAATCATCATCCTTCTCCAGATCCGCGATTCAGCAATTATACGTTGCGCGGAGGGCCACCCTCGCCTGCGTTGTATCGTCGCTTGCGAAGGCGGTCGCATCGTTTTACACAGCGTGACTGTAGTTTCAGCTGACACTCTCCCATGCAAAGACGACAATTCCTGCAGGCTTTGGCCGGCACGGCCGTTCTCCCGTCATTCACACCTGTCACCGCATTTGCCGCGGAACGGGTGCCGCTCACCTATGGATTGCCTGCGGGCGCCTATGGCGACGCGCAAATGGCAAGCCTGCCGGGCAAACGGCCGCTGATCGAATGGACGGCGCGCCCGCCAAACTACGAGGCGCCCATGGCCGCATTCGCGACGCCGGTCACGCCCAATGATCTTTTCTTTGTCCGCTACCATCTCGCCGGTATCCCGCCGCAAATCGACCGCCAGCAGTGGCGCATTGCGGTGACCGGAGACAGTATCGCGACGCCGCTGCAGTTGAGCTTTCAGGACCTGCAGCGCGATTATGAACAGGTGGATGTGACGGCCGTGTTGCAATGTTCGGGCAGCCGGCGCGGGCTTTCCGATCCGCATGTTCCGGGCGTGCAATGGGGACTGGGCGCGATGGGCAATGCCGTCTGGCGCGGCCCGCGGGTGAAGGACATTCTGGCCAAGGCGGGACTGAAACCCGGCGCCGTTGAAGTGGTCGTCAACGGCGCGGATGGCCCGGTGCTGACCACGACGCCGGATTTTGTGAAGAGCATCCCGATCGCCAAGGCGCTGGATGAAAACACCATTGTCGCGCTGCAAATGAACGGCGCGGCCCTACCGCATTTCAACGGCTACCCCGCGCGGCTGATCATGCCCGGCTGGACCGGCACTTACTGGATGAAGCATCTGATTTCGATGGAGCCGGTGTCAAAGCCGTTTGACGGCTTCTGGATGCGCGCGGCCTATCGCATTCCGACGGGAATGTTTCCCACCGTGCAGATCTTCCAGACCCAGGAAAACGCCATGACGACGCCGATCACCGAGATGGTGGTCAATTCCCTGATCACCAGTCCGGCGGAAGGCGCGCACTTTCGCGTTGGCGAACCGGTGACCGTCACCGGTTTCGCCTGGGATGGCGGTTACGGAATCCGGTCCGTGATTGTGTCAACGGACAATGGCGCAAGCTGGCGGGAGGCCACGCTCGGCAACGATCTGGGGCGCTATGCCTTTCGTCCGTGGACCTATCAATTCACCCCGCAGGCCGCGGGAAATCAGCAAATTCTTGCCAGCGCGGCCAACCGCCTGGGCGAGACGCAGGTCCGGACGCTGATCTTCAACGGCGCCGGGTACCACAACAATGTGGTGCGGCCCACCACCATCGTCATCGCGTGAGCACGGGTGAATCATGAAACGGATTGCGGCGATTTTTCTGGTGCTTTGCGCGGCGGGATCGGCACTGGCGGCGGAGCGGGCGGTGACGCTGAAGGATGCGCCCGGGAAGCAGACCGTTGAAGCGATGTGTTCCGGCTGTCACAGCCTGGATTACATTCCGCTCAACTCACCCTTCATGAACAGGCAGGCATGGACGGCGGAAGTCGGCAAAATGATCAACGCCTATGGTGCGCCGATCCCGCAGAATGATGTTGCCACGATTGCGAACTACCTCGCCGCCAATTACGGCGTCCAATAGGGCGTCAACAGGATCGCGTGGCCGTCGGGGTCGTGGACCAGCGCGGTTTGCGTTTGGTCGTCCGGTGCCTTCTCCATGATCAATTTGGTCGCGGCGATATCATTGCACGCGAGTGGAACGCCGGGCGGACACGGCGCAGGGTTGCGATAGCAAAGCAGCTCCAGATGCGGCGGTTGACTTTTAGCCGATGAAAGTGCCGTCACTTCGACCACAGGATTGTTCAGGCCATCAAGCCGTTCCTGTTCGATGCCACTGTTCAGCGAATGTCCGCTGATCCCAAAGCCCGCCATTTGAGCGTAAAACTCCGTGCTGCGGGCGGTATCGGCCACGCTGATCGCGGAATGGTCGATCGCAAGACAGATTCCGTCATGCTGGTGCTGTCGATAGGCAAAAGGCAATTTGCCCGGGGGGAAGGCGAGCAGCTCCAATGGATGGCCTTCGGGATCGCGGAATTTGAATGCAGTCACTCCGCCTGAACTTGCCGGCAGGTTTTGCGGGACCGGATGGGTGATTGGAGCCCATCCGTCATGCGCCTGTAATCGCCCATAGGCCACCTGCATGTCCGCAACCACAATGGCAAAATGCTGGAAGCGCAGGTCATTGCCCGCGACATCCGGAGGATATGGCCTGCCGGGCTTGTCGAATGTCAGCAATTCCAACCGTTGGCCGCCGATCCGAAGCAGCGTTGTACAGGCATTGCCTGCATCCGCTCGATACAGCTGTCCAAGCCCGTGTGCGATTCGGGTGGGACCACGCATGCGCCGGAATCCGAGCGCATCGCAATAAAACCTCTCCAGAGATGCGGGGGCAGCGGCGACGACGCTGATGCCGGCGATTCCGGTCAGGGCCATTGCGCGCCGCGGCAATTGAGAAAAATCGCGTACAGATTCTGTCCGGCGGTCATGAACAGGCGGTTTTTCCAGATGCCGCCAAAGGTCAGATTGGAAATCGCGTGGGGGACGAACACTTTGCCGAGCAGCTTCCCGCCGGGGTCGATGCAATGGACGCCATCACCCGCGCTGCTCCACACATTTCCATGCTCATCGACCTTCATGCCGTCGGAATAGCCGGGCGCTATCTTATGGAAGATGCCCAGATCCGAGAGCCGCTTGCCGTCGGGCGAAACCTCAAACGCGCGGATATATTGGCGGGGATCGGTATTTGTCTGGTCGCCGGTTTCCGAAACGTAAAGCCGGCGTTCATCCGGTGAAAAGGCGAGGCCATTCGGCCCGTCGAAATCGTCCGCCATCTGACGGAGTTCGCCGGTTTCGGGGTTGAAGCGATAGAGCGCCGGCCCCTGTTCCGAAAGCTGCCGCCCGCCTTCATAATCATTGGAGATGCCGTAAAGCGGGTCGGAGAACCAGATGCTGCCGTCCGATTTGACGGCTACGTCGTTCGGGGAATTCAGTCTCTTACCGCCGTGATGGGTCACCAGTGCCGTGACCTGTCCGTCATATTCGGTGCGGTACAAACAGCGCCCGCGATGCGAGCAGGAGATCAGCCTGCCCTGGCGGTCGCGGGTTTGTCCGTTTGCATAATCGGATGGCGCGCGGAATACCGTCACGCCAATGTCTTCGCTCCAGCGCATGGTGCGGTTGCGCGGGATATCCTGGACCCGCTGGCACTCCGAGTCTCCCATCCAGACGGGGCCTTCCGTCCAGCGGAATCCGGTCGCGAGCAGTTCGAGCGCGGCGTTGCGGAGAACGAGATTCGCGAACCGCTGGCCGGAGATTTCCACGCCTTCCATAAAAAACCTCCGCCTGTCGCGCTAATGGAATGGGCAGGCGGCAGTGAAATCGCGACCGCCGTCAAATTGCACCAGCATCAACACGGCGGATTCACTTCCGGCGGTACCGGAGCGATGGCCTTTCTTGCCATCGCGTTCCTGCGTGTGCTGATCCGCGCCGAATGAAATTTCCCCCGGCCCCATTTCGACCCGTTGACCATCCATGGATTCCACAAACCAGCGCCCGGAAAGTGGAACAATCCATTGCGGCTTCGGATTTTCATGCCAATCGCCGATCCATCCGGGTGGCAGAACGGTCATCATCACGGTCATGGGCGCGCTGGTCTTTTGTCCCTGCCATTGCGGCTTTGCCGGCGCGCTGATCGATTCGAGCGTGAATTCCGTCATGACGCAGCGCGTCTGGTGACTGACGCCCTGTGTGTCTGTCCAGAGGTTCCAGTAGGACAAGAGCGGCTTTTGTGGTGCAGTCATCAGGGCTTACTCTGTTGCGTGGCATAGGGATGCGTTGAGAATTGCGGAGCGGAAATAAAGCCGTGAATGCTGTCCGCGGTTGTGCCCAGGGTCAGCAGCAGAAATCCGCCCGCGAGGGAAAGATTCTTGAGGAAGTCCCAGAACAGATCACGGCCGCGGCTCGGACCAGCCTGCCAGAAGTCACCCGGTTTCCAGAACTGCTTCCAGAGCAAAGCGGTGATGCCGCAGTAGCCCGCCACGATGAGCGAAGCGATACGGTCGCCGTAGCCCGTCAGAATGGCGATCGGCATGACAATCTCGATGAATAGCCCGGCGAAGACGGCAGCCCGCGGCAGGAACTCACCGCCAAAACTTTCCTTCGCCTGACCGACCGCGCCCCTGAAATTGAGAATTTTGTCGAGCGCGCTGAATGGCAGAAACAGGACCACCAGCAGGGTGCGGATGGCAGCCGTCAGGGCGATGCTCAGCGCCATGGCCAATCTCCGTTGCGGGGCGGCATCAGTGCAGCCGCGAGATCAGGTGATCGCCGACACGCAACGCGTTTGCAATGATCGTGAGCGAGGGGTTCACCGCGCCGATCGAGACGAAAAAGCCCGCATCGACGACATAGAGGTTGTCGAGATCGTGCGCCTTGCAGTTCACATCCAGTGCCGATGTTTTCGGATCGCGGCCAAAGCGGATCGTGCCCGCCTGATGGGCGGTGCCACCAATGGGAATGCGTTTGCCGAGATAGAGGGAATGCGGCAGCAGATGCGGGTGGAAATCGGTTGCGTTCAGAATGTCTTTCAGCTTTTGCTGAAGACGGCGATGCCCTTCCATATTGCGCTCGGTCAGCTGCAACACAACCCTGTCATTGGAATACATGATCCGATTCTCCGGATCGGGCAGGTCTTCCGACGTCAGCCAGAAATCCACGGCATGTTCCGCCATGGTGTCAAAGCTCATCTCCGGCAGCACGTTCTCCCATAGACCGGCCTCTGCGGCGATTGTCGGGCCGTGGGACTTGCCCAGCATCTGGATGTGACCAAGCGGATAATCCCAGTCGGGCGCCCGAAAGTAGAAGTCGTTCAGGGCAAGCGTCTTCTGGAATTTTGTCGGGTTCGGTTCACGCGAGATCGCCATGAACGCGGAATTGTTGTGCCGCATATAATGACGGCCGACAACACCTGAACTGTTGGCAAGGCCGTTCGGGTGCCGGTCGTTGGCGGAACGCAAAAGCAACAGCGCCGAATTGAGCGCACCGCAGGCGGCCACGACAATGTCCGCGCTGTAGATCTCGTCCGCTCCGTCGTGGCGCACGTGAACTTGTGACACGCGTCTGCCGGACGCATCCGTCTCCAGGCGCTCGACAAAGGCATTGGTCAGGAGGGTCAGGTTTGGGTGTTTCAGCGCCGGATCGACGCAGATGATCTGTGCGTCTGCCTTGCCATTCACGAGGCAGGGAAATCCGTCAAACGCATCACAGCGCACACAGGCGCTGTTGTGCGTTGGCTTGCCATTCTGTTCATCCAGCATCGCGCCGACCGGCAGCGGAAACGGATGATAGCCGAGCCGCACCAGCGCATCGTGCAGCTTCTGAATGCGCGGTTCGTGGCTGACCGGCGGATGGGGATAATCGCGGCTGGCGGGTGGGTCTGTCGGGTCGATCCCGTGCCGGCCATGCACATGATAGAGCTGTTCGGCCTCGCTGTAATAGGGCTCGAAATCTTCATAGCTGAGCGGCCAGGCCGGCGATATTCCCTCATGGTGACGGAGTTCCTGAAAATCCTCCTTCCGTAAACGGAACAATGCTGCGCCGAATACTTTCGTATTGCCGCCAACCCAGTAGTGGATGCCGGGATGAAAGCCGTTGCCGTTGCTGTCGTACCATGTCTCCGCCGCCTGATACCGGGCGTGCACGAACACCGCGGACGGGTCCCAGTTTTCGCGTTCGCGGGGCAAAAAGTCACCCCGTTCCAGCAGCAAAATACGTTTGCCGGTTGGCGCAAGCCGCCAGGCGAGCGTGCCGCCGCCGGCGCCACTGCCAATGATCATCACGTCGTAATGCGGACTGGTCGTTGTTGATGCCATGACTCCGGCTTTCAGCTGGATCGGGGATTGTCCGCGGAAGCGGCCGGGGCACGCTCCGGCGTGTCAATGGCCGGCGGGTTGGTGATCAGCCGCGCGCCATGGGCATAGGTAAGCCAGGCCCAGAACCAGTTCACAAGCACAACGACGCGGTTGCGGAAGCCGATCAGGTAAAACAGATGAACGGCGCCCCAGAGCAGCCAGGCGACTGTGCCGGTCAGTTTTAAGCCCCGCAGATCCGCGATGGCAGCGGAACGCCCGATGGTCGCCATGGTGCCGTAATCGCGGTAGTGAAAATGCATGGACCGGTAATCGCCGTTCAGACGCCGCCTTAGCAGAGCGCCGACATATTTTCCCTCCTGCTTGGCGACGGCGGCGAGACCGGGCAGCGGTTTGCCATCCGCTCCGGTTGCTTCCGCGGCGTCGCCGATGACGAACACATTGGCCAATCCGGTGACGGAAAAGTCCGGATTGACCTTCACCGCGCCATGATGGCCGGGTTTCACGCGCAGCCACTGCGCGACGGGAGTGGCGCGGACACCGGCGCCCCAGATCACGGTGCGCGTGGCGATGCGCTGTCCGCCGGCGGTCACACCGCCGGGGTCGAGGTGATTGACCGGCGAATTGAGCAGAACGTGCACGCCCATGCGCGTGAGGGTCCGCTCGGCATAGCTGCCGAGTTTTTCGGAATAGCCCGCGAGCACGCGCGAACCCGCTTCCACCAGAAAAATGCGCGCCGAAGCAGGGTTGAT
>JANWHR010000047.1 GCA_025450355.1 Micropepsaceae bacterium | reverse complement strand
CGAGTGCGTAGATCACGGCGGGCTTGAGAACATCGGGCACGTCGCCCTCGATGATCTTGCGCGCGAGGCCCTCGGCGATCGCGGTTTTGCCGACTCCGGGATCGCCCACGAAAAGCGGATTGTTTTTGCTCCGGCGGCAGAGAATCTGGATCGTGCGGTCGATTTCCGGCTCGCGTCCGATCAGCGGGTCGATGCGGCCCTTGCGGGCTTTTTCATTCAGGTTGACGCAATAGGCTTCGAGTGCGTCGGTCCCCTGCTTGACGACTTTTTCGCCAGCTTCTTCATCCTCATCTGCCCCGCGCACCGCCTTTGCCTGTGTCATGCCGGGACGCTTGGCGATGCCGTGGCTCATGTAATTCACGGCATCAAGCCGCGACATGTTCTGTTCCTGGAGGAAATAGACGGCGTGACTTTCGCGCTCGGAGAACAGCGCAACCAGAACATTCGCGCCCGTCACCTCATCGCGGCCGGAATTCTGGACGTGCAGAACGGCGCGCTGCACCACGCGCTGAAACCCGGTCGTCGGCTTGGCGTCCTCGCCATCCTCGATCGTCAGTGTCGCCAGATCTTCGTCGATATATTTCGTCAGCCCGGCGCGCAGCACTTCGAGATCGACATTGCAGGCGCGCATGACCTGCGCGGCGTCGCTGTCGTCCACCAGCGCGAGAAGCAGATGTTCCAGCGTGGAATATTCGTGATGGCGCTCGCTGGCCAGACGGATGGCGCGGCGCAAAGCCTGTTCGAGACTGCGTGACAGGGATGGCATGACCTTAGCTTATTCTTTCTCCATGGTGCATTGTAGCGGATGCTGATGGCGGCGCGCCAACTCGATTACCTGCGTCACCTTGGTTTCCGCGACTTCGAAAGTGTAAACGCCGCAGATGCCCACTCCATTCCGGTGGACGTGGAGCATAATCTGGACGGCTTCGTCATGCGCTTTGCTGAAAAACCGTTCCAGAACGTGCACGACGAATTCCATTGGGGTGTAATCGTCATTCAGGATAAGTACCCGGTACAAAGACGGTTTTTTGGTTCTTGTCCGGGTTTTGGTGACGATACCGGTCCCGGTACCACGATCTCCGGAATCGGAGTTGCCGCGACCGGGCCCGCGGGGACTTCCTCCACCAGGACCGCAATGTTCCGAAAACAGGTAACGCTCGCCCATTCGTTTTTCAAAGCCTGCGCCACGGCGGTGGCACAAATAAGACGCAAGGAACCGCGAATAGGTTACGCAGAGCGCAAAAAAAGCGAAAGCCCTTGGACCCGTATCCCCTGGGCGCAAAACAAAAGGAATGGTCTCACGCGGAGACGCGGAGGTCGCGGCGACGGCCAGTGTGCGATGGAAATGTGGGGCAATGCGCGAAAAAAGCTCAGTATCTCCGCGTCTCCGCGTGAATATCAGTCAGAGTCCGCCGGCGCAGAAACACCGTTGGCCGGGCGAAGGGACAACGCGGCCGCCAATCGCCCTCTCAGGTGCTTCCACGTCCTGGAATGCCGGTTATTCGCGAATCAGTTCTGCGGCGGCGGTGACCCGGGCCTGTAATGGTTCGGCCGTTTCCCGCGCGGTAGAAAGAGCGAGTTCGCCCAGCCTGGCCGCTTCGTCCACATGGCTCTGGAACAGAACCTTGCCGTAGTCGCCCTGAAGCCGGAATGCTTCTTCGAATGTTCTGGCCGACAGGACGGCCTTGATCGCCGCAACACCGCCTTCCATCGACTTGCGCGTATAGGCGAAAATTTCGCTGTTGATCACCTCAAAGCCCCTGCCGGCGGCATTTGCGGACTTCAGCACGGCCTCTGCATTGTCCTTACCGAATGCCAGCATTTGGTCATAGTTTTTGACCGCCTGCTCGAAGCCATCCTTGATCGTTTCTGCCCCGCCCAGCATCGCGTTTTCCACGTCCTGATCATTGCCGCGGGTGGTTTTCCTGGTCGCCATGGGTTCCTCAGTTTTTTTGCTGCATTGCAACATAAGATAACTGGGCTATTTGATGTGATTTGTCAATACCATTTGTGCAGTGCACAAAAATGCAAGGTAAATTGAAGCAAAATCGCGGTTAACCGCGACCCCACAAGACGATATTATGACAGGGTGGCATAAAGGATGCGCCGATTCGCGGAGAGCGGCGTTGCCTTGAGCAGGGTTGTTCCGGTGAATCGCTTGCAGAAATAATCACAATTTGGTCTCATTTCCGCGGGCTGCGGCTGCGTCGAAGAGGAATTAGATGTCTTTCAAGGGTTTCAGCACATCGCGCGTTGTTCTGGTTGTCCTGACGGCCGCCTCGCTTCTGCTGCCTGCCGTTTCATCGCTTTCCGCCGCCCATGCCGCGCACCGGGTTGCAGAGAGGGCCGTTAAAGTCGAGCGGGTGCTCACGCCGGCGCCGGAAAAAGATGCGGCCATTGTCGTCGATGGCGCCACGGGCAAGGTGCTTTACGCGCGAAACCCGGATGCGATCCGTTATCCCGCATCGCTCACGAAAATGATGACGCTGTATCTGCTGTTCGAGGCGCTGGAGAAGGGGACGATTTCTCTCGACACGCCGATGATCGCCTCATCGCACGCGACCGCGCAATCCCCGACCAAGCTGTATGTGCCGCTGGGCGGAACGATTGACGTGGATACCGCCATCCGGGCCATTACGGTGCTGTCGGCCAATGATGTCGCGGTGGTCGTCGCGGAAGCCCTCGGTGGCGGCAGCGAAAGCACCTTTGCGGAGATGATGACCCAGCGTGCGCATCAGCTCGGCATGACCAATACGAATTTCCACAATGCGTCGGGCCTGCCGGATCTGCAGCAACTGACCACCGCGCGCGACATGGCGCTGCTGGCGCGCCACCTCGCCTATGATTTTCCACAGTATTTCCACTATTTCTCGGCCCCGTCCGTGACCTTCGCCGGCCGCACCTACATGAATCACGATCACCTGCTGACGGAATTTCCGGGTACGGATGGAATGAAGACCGGCTACACGCAGCTTTCGGGATATAATCTCGTGAGTTCGGTCGTGCGTGGCAACAAACATGTGATCGGCGTGGTGATGGGCGGTCCGACGGCGGCGGTACGGGACCGCGAGATGATCCAGCTGCTTTCCGCAACCTTCCGGGTGGAAGACGAAAACCCAACCTATCTGGCCGACGCCAATGTGCCATGGGATGGCGGCGCGGGTCCCGGCGTAGACCTGTTCAGGGCCAATCCCGGTGAGGACGATTACCTCGTCACGGTTCTGAACGCGAAGGGCCGCAGACCGCCGGTCATGTTGGCGGAGACCCGGCCGGCGTCCGCTCCAACGGTGGTTGCCGCAGGTTCGCAACCGGCGGGAGCGAGCCCGCTGCTGAAGTCCGGCCCTCCGGAGATCGTGGCACAGGGCGACAGCACGGCAAACGCCAATATTGTGCCCTTCGCGCCGAGACCGGTGGAAGCCGTCAAACGCTGGGCGATTCAGATCGGGGTCTATGCCAATCACGCGATTGCGCAGGCGAGGCTGGCAACACTCGCGCATCGCAGCGTCGATCTCGTGGGACAGGCTGAACAGATCGTGGCTACGCTGCCGTCGCGCCACGGCAAAGTCCTGTATCGCGCCCGTTTCGGAATGTTCGCGGAAGACGAGGCGCGTGACATCTGCCAGCAGATGAAGCGCCGCGGCCAATCCTGCGTCCCCGTACAGTCAGCGGAGAATCGCGGGTAACCTCAGAAGCAAGATTGGTTTTGGACCGCGGGCTTCCAGCCCGCTGTTACTTCCGCAGCAACACGTCCTTGGCCTGATTGATCTTGGACGCGAGCCAGGTGCTGCCGCCCTTATCCGGATGAATCTGGAGGATCAGACGCCGGTGAGCGGCGCGGATTTCTGCCTCGCTTGCCCCCTCTTTCAATCCGAGAACGGTGAACGCCTCGCCGCGCGACATTCCGCCGGTGCGCACCGGTGGCGTGTTGCGCGATCTGCCAGAAGACGCGCCGGCACGCGACCAGCTTCCTTGCGGCGAGTTTGAGCCAAACAGCAGAAACCACGCCGCACTTGCCGCAACAATGGCAAGGGGAATTTCCCGAATCATGAACAACGCAACGGCTGCGAGCGCGGCGGCGAGGCCAATCGAGAATTTCTGGTTTTTGGCTCCGCCCCGTGATGAAGCGAGCGAATATGCCCGCGCGAGCAGCACCAGCACGGCTAGCAGGACAAGGCCGTCAATCCAACCAGGCATTTGCGATTCCGGCTTTAGCCGCCGGCGTCCCTTTCGATTCCGGGAAGGCGCAACGCGGTCAACAGCGTGCGCACCTCCTGCCTGGCAGCGATATGCGACATGGTGAGCGGCACGGCAAGGCCCGGAACCGGTAAATCAAGCACTGTAAGGCCAAGCGGAAAGAGTTCACGATAAATCACGCGCTCGGACAATCCGGCAGCGAAGCGGCAGCCTATCCTTGACGAAACCTTCTCGATGGCTGCTGCGACCTTCCGCTTGTTTCTGGCTTCGATCGAGGAAACGCGGTTTCGCATCACGACCCATTCGATGTTGCTGTTGCCGCGATTGGCCAAGAGGCGGCGTTTGCGGCAGTCCCAGACAAATTCCGAGTACAGGCTCGGGCGGCCGGCTTCGATACTGTCGGCGTCGCAGCGGGCAAGCAGGTCGAAATCAAGAAAGCTGTCGTTCATCGGCGTGACCAGCGTATCGGCCGCGGAATGGCCGAGCCGCGAAAGCTCGGTATCGCTGCCGGGCGTATCGACAACGATGAAATCGGAGCTGCTTCGCGCTTCGAGAAGAATTTCGGAAAGGCGCGAGGCCTCCTGCGCGGCGGCATCCGGCGCCTTTACCCGTTCGACCACAAAGGACGCGGGAAGTGGCAGAGCGTGGCCGGAGCGCTCCGCAAAGGCCTTCCGGTTTTCGATATAACGGGCAAAACTTCGCTGCCTGCTGTCGAGGTCGATTGCGGTGACGCTGAAGTTCAGCCGCAGCAGCGACACCGTAATGTGCATCGCCGTCGTGGTTTTCCCAGTGCCGCCTTTCTCATTGCCCACAACGATCGTATGGGCACGTGCGGTGGCGTTTGCCATCTGAACCGGCGCAACGGTCACATTCATCGGCGTCCCCCCGGAGACCTGCGCGAATCGGCGGCGCGGGTCCCTTAGTTTAGGTCCGGTGTGCCAGGGAGGAAATGGCGGTCAGTTGTCCTCGAGACTGAGGAGGGCGGTATCCCCCCCGGCGGCGGCGGTGTTGACGGTGAAGATGCGCTCAACCGCAAACCGCGGCAGGTAATGCGGACCGCCGGCCTTTGGACCAGTCCCCGACAGGCGCTCACCGCCAAAAGGCTGTGCCCCGACCACCGCGCCGATCTGGTTCCGGTTCACATAAATGTTGCCGGCCCGAATCCGCTGCCGCACGAAATCCGCGGTCTGATCGATCCGGCTGTGCAGGCTGAACGTCAGGCCGTATCCGCTCGCGTTGATCTGCTCGCAAACCGCGTCGAGCCGGTGACTCTGGTATGTCACCACATGCAGAATTGGTCCGAACACTTCCCGTTTCAGTAGATCCGGCGTGGCCATGGCGAAAATATGCGGCGGGAAGAAAGTGCCGTTGGAAAGACCTGCATCAAGCGGCAGCCGGCGAAGCAATTGACCGTGACTTTGCATGTATTCGGCATGGGCAATCAGATTGTCCCGTGCCGGTTCATCGATGATCGGGCCGATGTCCGTGGTGAGGTCGAACGGATCGCCGAGCTGCAATTCATCGGTGGCACCGATGATCTGGTCGAGCATCT
>JANWHR010000046.1 GCA_025450355.1 Micropepsaceae bacterium | reverse complement strand
TGGAAGACTTCCATGCCGACGATTTCAGACAGGGACACGACCCGCCGCCGCCCATCGTCCATGCGCTCCAACTGGACAACAAGATTGATCGCGGAAGCGATTTGACGCCGTATCGAACGCGGCGCACTTTCGAGCCCCGCCATGCCGACCATCTGCTCGACGCGTGACAGTGCGTCGCGAGGCGAGTTGGCGTGCACCGTCGTCATGCAGCCTTCGTGGCCGGTGTTCATCGCCTGCAACATGTCGAAGGCTTCGCCCGTGCGCACTTCGCCGACGATGATGCGGTCCGGGCGCATGCGGAGTGCGTTGCGGACCAGATCACGCGGCGTCACCTCGCCCTTGCCCTCGATATTCGACGGCCGCGTTTCCAGCCTTCCGACATGGGGCTGCTGAAGCTGCAATTCCGCCGAATCTTCGATGGTGATGACCCGTTCCCGCTGATCGAGAAAGGCCGACAATGCATTGAGGAAGGTTGTCTTGCCGGCGCCGGTGCCGCCCGAGATCAGCATGGACCGCCGGCAGCGCACGATCAGCCGGAGGATTTTCGCCATGTCTTCGGTGATCGTGCCAAGTTCGACCAGCCGGTCCATCTGAATGGGCTGCCGGGCAAATTTCCGGATCGAGACCAGCGGGCCGTCCACGGCAAGCGGCGGAATGATCGCGTTGATGCGGCTGCCATCGGCGAGCCGCGCGTCCACCATCGGCTGGGATTCATCGATTCGGCGTCCAACGGCCGAGACGATTTTGTTGACGATACGAAGCACATGGCGCGTATCGAGAAAACGGATGTCCGTTTTCTCCAGGATGCCCTTGCGTTCGACATAAACCGTTTCGTGCGTGTTGATCAGAATGTCGTTGACGGTGTCGTCCTTGAGCAGTGGCTCCAGGGGACCGAGCCCAAGCAGTTCATCCAGCACGTCCTCGAGCAGACCCTCTGCCTGCTGCGCGGTGAGCAGCCGTTTTTCCTGAAGCAGCAATTGACTGATGACGCTGCGAACCTCGGGGCGGAGTGCTTCGCGCGTGGCCTTGTCGAGCAGACTGAGATTGAGGATATCCAGCAGCCGCTGGTGAATGCGCAGCTTCAGGGCGGTTGCATCTTCCAGAGCGCCCACGGAGTTGGCGGAAAAACCGGAGAGCGAATTTCCGCCCGCTGCGCTTTCTGTCCTGAACAGCATTTCGACTCACCGGCCGCTAGATTGGATGGCGTCGGCAAACGCATTCGCCGCGACGGCATCCGCCACCAGACCGATGCTGCGTTCCAGCTTCGTGCCGCGCTTCACCACAGAAATCTCCTGCCCCTGATTTGCCGCGGAAGTCATGACGCGACTGTCCTCCGGAATCACGAAGTCAAAGGCGCGGCCAATGGCCCGTTCGGCGGCCTTGACCGAAAGCGTCGCTTGCTGGTCGGAGTTTACGCCGTTGCACACAAGGATGACCGGCCTGCCATCGAGTCTTTGCATGGACAGCACGGCAAGCTGCCTGCGCACCAGATGGACATGGGCCACCGACAGGCGTGTGACAATCACGATGCGGTCGGCCAATTCCAGCGCACGGTTTGTCCAGACGGTCCAAACCTGCGGCAGATCGAGCATTGTCAGGGCAAAATTGCGCTTCAGGCCATTGATGAGTTTTGAGACGAGTTCCGGCGTCAAACTGTCGATCGTCATCGGCGCCTGCGGTGCCGCGAGGAGCCGCGCCCCGGAGGCATGTTTTGCGAGCACCGAGGCAAAGGGCGATTCTTCCAAGGCGGTACCCGCGGCGAGGCAGTCGCTGACGCTGAAGGCGTCCCGAAGGTCGAAATAAATGCCGGCGGCGCCGAATTGAACATCCAGATCGGCGAAGCAGACCCGGCGCGTATCGCCGCCCCGCCGGGCGAGCAGGGCGGCAATCTGGACGCCCAGCGATGTTGCGCCGGCTCCCCCGCCCGCCTTGATCAGCGCAACAACCTGCCCGGATTTGCCGGCCGAAGCCGCTGCAGAAGATGAACGCTTCAGGAGACGTTCGACGCTGAGCGCCAATGCCGGTTCACTGACCGGCGCCGGGATAACGTCTGCCGCACCTGCGCGGGCAAGCAGCCGGCTGGTCATGACATCGGCGTTGCGCAGCACAATGATGATCTGCGTGGAAAGGGCGCGCCTCAGGAGTTCGGCCGCGCGGTCAATTTCGGAAGGCGCGGCAGCGTCGGCCGGCACGATCGCGATCTGGAGGCCTTCGGGGATTTGCTCCGGCCATTTTGGTCCCAGCGATTCGAAAGCAAAGCCGGGGAAAAGCGCGGCAAGGGACGCCAATCGGTCCGGCCCTCCAATGGCATCGTCCGCCGCCGCAATGCGCTGTACCGGGCCGTCCGGTGGACCACCATCCCGCGCGCCTTTGCCAGCCAGCACTTCGAACATTCTGGGCAAATCTGTCACCGAGCTACCCCGACCGGCACCTGTTCAATCCAGCGAATCCAAGTCTCCCCGACTACAGCATAGCGCATAGCTTACAAAATTATTACTGAGGCCCCGCCGACGGTCCTGCCGCCGCCGCGGACTGACCTGCACCCGAAGAATTACCGGTCGACGTGATAGAGCCCACAGAGCTCAGCGCGATCGGCGGAATGACGTCGTCCCTTTCATATCGCGATTCGGCAAGGGCGTTGCGGACGCCGTTCGAGCCCGGCGTGGGTACGCCGGCATAGCGGGCATCCGGATCGGCGATTTGGGCTGCCTCGTCCTGCCGTATGGCAACTCCGAAATCCGGAGATAAACGAACGAAACTGGTGCAGGCCGACAGGAGCATGGCGCCCCCTACGCAGACAAACAGCAGCCGGACTCGAATGGTCATGGCTTTTCCCTCAGTAAAGGACGTGGCCGAAGGCCCCGTCCAACCCGCCCTTGGTTGGATCGACGCTGAGCAGCGCCCGGTCTTCCGGCGACAGCAATTCGCCGCGCCTCTGCTCACCCAACAGGAACAGTTCAAAATCGGACGGCGGAACGAACTGATCCGCCGGTGTCGCAGTGGTCGCCCGGCGCGGCGTTACCAGGTGGGGCGTGACCACCATCACCAACTCTGTCTCGTTCTGCTGATAGCTGGTTGAGCGGAACAGCGTCCCCAGCACCGGGATGTCGCCGAGCCAGGGAAACTGCCGGATATTGTCCTGGTAATCGTCTTCCAGCAGCCCGGCGATGGTAAAGGATTCGCCATCGCGGAGTTCAATCGTGGTGTGCGCGCGGCGAACCTTGATGCCCGGTACGCTGACGCCGCCGGTATTGACCGACAGGGTGGGATCGATGCTGGAGACCTCGGGATTGATCACCATGTTGACCAGGCCGTCCGCGAGGATGGTTGGCGTGAAGGCCAACGACACGCCGAAATCCTTGAACTGGATTGTGATGTAGGGAACCGTGCCGGCTGCACCGGTGCTGACGGCATTGACGGGAATCGGAAATTCGCCGCCCGCAAGGAAGCTTGCGGTGTCGCCGGAAAGCGCGACCAGTGTCGGTTCGGCCAGCGTCTTGACCAGACCCTTTGTATCAAGCGCGTCGAACAGAAAGGTCAGGTCTCCGCCGCCGGAGCGGAACAGCAGGGAAAAATTGCCGAATGTATTGAGTGCGGTGGTTGCGGCATTGACCAGAGTGTCGCCCGTCGTGACGGAAATTTGCGGCTGCCCTGTGGTGGAAGTCTGGCTGACATTAAGACCGAGGTTTTTTGCCGCGCTGCGGTCCATCTCCACAAAACGCACCGAGAGCATCACCTGTTGGGTGCCCTGCACGGAGAGCAAATTGACCACTTTGCCGGGGTTGTAGGTTTCGGCCAGCGCCATGACCTGCTGCAGCGCCGCCGGGCTGGTCACGGTCCCGGACAACACGATGGACTGATTGGCGGCACTGATTGCGATACCCGCTTCGGCCGGCAGAATCTGATGCAACTGCGCTTTCAATCCTTCCAAATCTGCCGAGACCACAACATTCACCGTCGCAAGCAGCGTCTTGTTCGCGCCGTAAAGCGTGATGACGGTACTGCCCATCGCCTTTCCGACCACCGATACCGAGTGGGTATCCACCGGAGTGACGTCGGCAATTCTCGGTTCGGCCACCAATACGTCCGTGTACGGCGCCGGGACGGATATGGTCGTGGATTTGCCGACTGCGACAACCACCTGAGTGGCGGCAGCAGCCACCGGAGCGCCCGCCGGCACTGACAATTGTGTTTGGGCGGCCGACATCTGTGGCACGGCCGCAACGCACAGCGCCGTGGTGAGCGCTGTGGCAAGTATTTGGTTACGCATTCACCCCCCCGGATTTGCGTCAGGGCCTGACAGTGGCAGGCGGTATGGGCACCGCTGCCGGAGGAGGCGCCCTGCCGGCGACGGCCGTCAGGGAAGTCTCCGTGCCCGCGTAGTAGGTGGCGTCAACCCCGCGCACTACGCGAACAACCGTCTGTGGCGGCGGAGGCGGCGCGGCAACAACGGGCGGCGCAGGCCTTCGCACCTCGCGCGCGACCTGGACGGGCGCGGCTTTCTTCTTTGGAATTTCGGCCGTGAGATCGTCCACCGTAAAGGCGCGCCGGGTCAGCGGCATGCCGTCGGCGGTTTGGCGCAACGCCAGTGAAACCTGACCCACGGATTCGCCCAGTGAGATCGCCTCCGCCTGATCCGGCGATACCTCCAACGTCACGGTCCTGGTGACCACCGGTTTGGTCGCCTGATCGTCATCCGACTGATCGACACCAAGGACGCGAATATTGTCGGCAAGCACCTGTGTTACCTGCTCGGTGCGCTCACCAGCGGTCATGGCGCGAGTCAACAGCACGTCAACCCGGTCACCCGGAAGCACGAAACCGCCGACGCCTGCCACGTCGCCGGAGCGGAAGCTGACCGCGCGCATTCCGGGCGTGAGAGCCTCGGAGAGATTCGGCCTGCCGCCGGGGGCGCTGACATTGCCGGTCAGCAGCGGTTCATTGGGCAGAAATGCCCGCATGGCCACGCGCGGTCCTTCCTTTGCGCCGGTCACTTGCGCCACGTCGGGGAAGGTGCCGGCCGGAAGCGACTCCCGTGGAAAGACCACAACCTTGAGCATGGCGGGCTGCAGCGATGCTCCTCTGGCGATTTGCTGCGCCGCAACCACGACGGGAATCGTTGCAGTTTCCGCGGCCGGACCCTGCACCTGCCGGCCCAGGTAATTACGGACCAGAATGACCGCTATGAGTCCCAGGAAAACGGCGACGGCGAGAGTCGCCAGATTGCGCATTGGCATCACGGTTGCCCCAAAAGCCACTCGGGCCCGAATCGGACCAATCTATTCTTACCGAAAATTAACCGGCCTGAACAGCGGACAGCGTCCGGGAGCATGACGAATCGTCATCTCCCGGTGTTTGGCTGTCTGAACGGAACGTTTTAGCTGAC